>CAZBEL010000284.1:0-2741 GCA_964490885.1 uncultured bacterium | reverse complement strand
CAATGGAACCAGCAATGGCATCCTGCCAGAAAATGCCCACAAAATTAAAATCAGGCGGTTTGTTGAAATCCGCCAACGGTAATTTCCAGGCTGTAGGCAGGAGATTCCAAAAGGTGTCGAATCCCCCCAGATATGCCAAACCTAGAACAAACAACATTAATCCTGCAAATAAAAGAATAAAGCCCTGCAACAGGTCTGTGAAAATCACAGCTGTCTGCCCGCCGAATGTGATGTAAATACCAGTAATTATAGCAATGACAATAATTGCCCGCATGAGGGTGATATCAATCGTGGAGCCCCAGAACAGAAACGATTCTGGTAACATGGGAATCAAGGCTTTCCCGAGGGTGAGGAACCCAATGCCGATATACCCGATCATGTAAAGTAGCAGCAGAATCGTCGCCAGGAACCGGGCTGAGGGACTGAACCGTTTTTCAAAATATTCCGGAATCGACCGGACCCGGGAATAAACCACAATCGGTAGCCAACCAAACAGGAAGAAAGGAACAAAAAACCAGTCATTCATATACGTCATGGTCGAGGAAATGCCATGCTCAAACCCTTTAGCCGAATACTTGACAAAACTATGGCTACCCACACCGGTGGCAACGATGGACATGGTGATCAACCACCAGGCAAACCGCCGGCCACCGAAGAAAAAATCAGAAGTGGTACGGGTGTAGCGGCCAAAATAACTTCCGAACAGCATGATGGCAATGAAATAGACCACCATCACGATCCAATCGGTGGAGGATCCGATACTGTGAAACGTCTGATGTAGAGCAGCGCCTTCCACTATGCCCCCTTCCGCAGTTTTGCCAGCACAACCTTCAGGTAAATCCCGAAACTACCGGCAATTACAATCAAGATGAGCAGAGCGGTCCGGGGCTGGATATAATCCATGGCTGCCAGGTTTAACAGTCCATGAATTGAAAAATACCAGATATAGCCGAACACCAGAATGACCATCCACATACGGTGTTTGGGGCGGGAGAGGTCCAGGGCATTTGCCCGCCGGGTAATCAGGATTCCCAGAAGAAAGAGAATGCCTCCCAGGCCATAAAGATAAATAAACGGGAGCCAAGCATGTTCAAAGGGTAACATCACTATTTGTCTCCAAGTTGAAATTTATGGAAGTGAGGTTTCAGGCTGTCGTAGCACTCCTGCAGTCCCTCCACCTGTACTTTAGCGTGACCGATGACAGGCATGAAATTCGTATCTCCAGTCCATCGGGGAACCAAATGGAAATGAATGTGTTCTTCAATTCCCGCCCCGGCGACACTGCCAATGTTGGCCCCGAAGTTAAACCCCTGAGCCCGCATTTCCTTCTCAATCACCTCCATGCTAAAATCTGCCAATACCATAATTTCCTGAAGGCACTCCGCCTTCAATTCCCTGGTTCGATCCACATGCTCGTAAGGAGCAATCATGATATGACCATTGTTATAGGGAAAAAGATTCATGAGTACAAAGGCCTGTTTCCCCCGGTAGAGGACGAGATTTTCCCGGTCCCTGTTGTCCTGACTCTTGGTACAGAAAATACATTCTTTTTCCTTGGTAGCCCGGATGTATTCGATCCGCCAGGGAGCCCAGAGTTTGGATAATTCACCCACGAAAGACGATGCCCTTATTCTTCCTTGGCGGCTTTACTTTCAGCAATGATTTTCTGTTCCATGTCCCTCGGTACTTCTTCATAATGGCTGAAGGACTCGGAATGAATACCACGCCCCCCCGTAAGCGACCGGATTGTGGTGGAATACTGGTATAATTCGCTTTGGGGCAGTTGTGCCCGGATCACCTGGAAAGCCCCTTCCGTGCTCATGCCTATGATCTTTCCCCGGCGGCTGGAAATGTCCCCCATCACGTCACCCATGTATTCCTCTGGAACTCGGACCTCCACATTCAGGATCGGTTCCAGCAGGCAGGGCTGTGCCGATAGGAATGCTTCTTTAAAAGCTTCTTTCCCTGCGATCTGAAAGGCAATATCCTTGGAATCAACCGGATGTTGTTTCCCATCATAGAATTCAACTTTCAGATCAACCACTCGGTAGCCCGCCAGGATCCCCTCCTCACAGGCTGCATTGACACCCTTCTCCACTGAGGGCACGAAGACCCGGTCCACATTCTGACCTACGAGGGATTCGGTAAATTCCACCCCTTCACCTCGTTTCTTCGGCTCTACCCGCATCCAGACTTCTGCAAACTGTCCTGCGCCTCCCGACTGCTTTTTATGACGATACTTGGAAGAGCCCTTTTTCCGGATGGTTTCCCGGTAGGGAATCCTGGGCCGGAAGGTTTCCACATCCACGTTAAACCGGCGCTTTAAACGTGACAGACTTACCTGTAAATGCAATTCTCCCTGACCGGAAATAACGGTCTGTTTCAATTCCGGGTCCACATGGTAAACAAATGTAAGATCCTCCTCGTGGAGTGTAGCCAAACCCGTGGCAATTCTCTCTTCGTCCCCCTTGGCTTTGGACCGAATCCCGATATGAATATTGGAATTGGGATACTGAACTCCCGGGATCTCAACCTGGTGACTCTGGGAACAGAGGGTGTTTCCCGTATGGGTGTCCTTCAGCTTCACCACCGCACCGATATCCCCCGCATTCATGGAATTAATACTGATTCTGTTCTTGCCATTCATGAGAAACATCTGACCAAACCGTTCGCTCTTTCCTCTGGAGCTGTTGTACAGGTCCATCCCGGCCGTGACTTTACCGGAGTAGATCCGGAAAAAG
>CAZBEL010000283.1:0-2750 GCA_964490885.1 uncultured bacterium | reverse complement strand
ACAAATTTACCGCTCTATGGACCACCCCAGTCGTTTAGAGTTGATCCACGTTCTCTTTGGTCTCTCCCAAGCCGACGGTCATATCCATCCCAATGAAGTGGAAGTCATTCAAAGAATTGCGCGGTACTTGCGCATTAATGACTCCGATTTTCACTCCATCAAAGCCATGTTTGTGGGCGATACCGAAACTGCCTATCGAATCCTGGGGATTGACCCCAGCGCCACCGATGAGGAGGTCAAAAAGTCCTACCGCCGCATGGCGAATAAATATCACCCTGATAAAGTGGCTCATCTTGGCGAAGAACTTCGACTACTAGCTGAGGAAAAATTTAAAAAGGTCAACGAAGCCTACCAGACAATCAAAAAAGAGCGGCAAATGGCATGAAAGAAAAACCGGGCCAATTTCCTTTTACCCGTGGTCTTTACAAAGAGATGTACCGGAAAAGGCTTTGGACCATGCGTCAATACGCTGGATATACCTCACCGGAAGAGTCCAACAAACGTTTTCACTATCTTTTAAATAAAGGAATGACAGGACTCTCCGTGGCGTTTGACCTCCCCACTCAGATCGGTTACGATTCTGACAGTCCCATGGCCATGGGTGAAGTGGGAAAAGTGGGGGTCCCCATTGCTACTCTGGAGGATATGGAGTGCCTTTTTAAAGGTGTTCCCTTAGATCAGGTTTCCACCTCCATGACTATTAATGCCACGGCGGCTATCATTCTGGCCATGTACATCGCTTTGGCTGAAAATCAGGGCGTGCCTGGCGAAAAGCTGCGGGGCACAATCCAAAACGATATTTTAAAAGAGTATGTTGCCCGGGGAACGTATATCTATCCACCCAAGCCCTCCTTGCGATTGGTGACCGATATCTTTGAATACTGTTCTGAAAATTTACCTCAGTGGAATACCATTTCCATTTCTGGTTATCACATTCGCGAAGCGGGGAGTACTGCCGAACAAGAATTGGCTTTTACTATGGCCAATGGTATTGCGTATGTTCAGGCGGCACTAGATAGGGGATTGGATGCAAATCAATTTGGGGTTCGGCTTTCTTTCTTCTTCAATGCCCACAATGGCTTTTTGACCGAGATCGCAAAGTTTCGGGCTGCCCGGCGTTTGTGGGCTACAATTATGAAAGACCGTTTTAGCGTTTCCAACGAGAAGGCTCTGCGCTGTCGTTTCCATACTCAAACCGGAGGCTCCACCCTTACCGCCCAGCAAGTGGACAACAACGTTGTCCGCACGACTATTCAAGCTCTCTCTGCCGTCCTAGGGGGTACCCAATCCTTGCATACCAATAGTCGTGACGAAGCCCTGGCATTGCCCAGTGATGAGGCAGTGAAACTGGCGCTCCGTACCCAACAAATCATTGCCTACGAAACAGGTGTACCGGAGCACCCGGATCCCTTTGGGGGTAGCTATGTGGTGGAAGCCCTTACCGATCAATTGGAAGCAGAAGCCCAGCAGCTAATAAGTGAAATCGATTCCCAGGGTGGGGCCATAGCTGCCATTGAGTCAGGATGGATCCAACGGGAAATTACCAAAAGCGCCCGAGAGTACCAGAAAGAAGTGGATGAAGGGGAGAGGATCATCGTAGGCGTTAATAAGTTTGTGGAGGAGGAAACTCCCCAACCAGAGTTATTGTCTATTCAAGAAGAAGCCGTTCGCCGGCAGATCGAACGTTTGAAGGCTTATAAGCGAAAGCGTGACATTTCCCAGGTCAGGGAGCAACTAAAACGCCTTCAACAAGCGGCTGAGAGTACCGATAACCTCATGCCTTACTTATTACAATGTGTGCACAGTCGTTGCACCTTGGGTGAGATTGCTGATACGTTACGGACCGCCTTTGGGGAATACCACCCCACCTTTTAAGTCTTTAGTATGACCCGGGAATCTGGCGCTAGGTTGGTCTCCCTTGGGTTTAATCCCATGGTGGTCTCCTTCCTGGTTTTCACAATACTCATCTTTGGTGCGACTGAAGGTGCGTCTAACGCATGGGCCCTGTGGGTGACCTGTCTCATTTTTTCTAACCTTATTCCTATCGCGACGGTATTGTACCTGAAACACCGTGGAATCATTTCCGATTTGGATGCTTCCCTTAAAGAACAGCGTACTCTGCCCCTCACCTTAGGTGTGATCTATGCCGGGTTGGGATTTTTAACCTTATACTATCAAGACGCGCCCCCCTTAGTTCAAGGACTCATGTTTTGTTACATGACCAATACCCTGGTCATTTTAATAATCACCCGTTACTGGAAGATATCGATCCACGTCATGGGAGTCGCTGGGCCCCTGACGGCGCTATGGTTATTTGGCTGGCATTTTCCATTACTCATTCTGGGCGTGGTAATTTTGGTGAGCAGTGCCAGGGTTATATTAGATGCTCACACCATTGCCCAGGTGGCGGCAGGTGCTTTGTTAGGGTGGTTACTCACCTGGGGACAACTTAACCTATGGTTTGTTTAAGTGTTTAATGGAATAATATTCCAGGACTACCTAACCACACAAGTTCTGGGACGTCAGGTTCATTATTATCCCCAATTACCTTCTACGAATACACAAGCATGGCAGAGTGACCCGGAGACCCTTGCGCACGGCGCTGTTATTCTCACTGATCACCAGACAGCCGGGCGGGGTCGTTGGGACAACACCTGGATTGCAACTGCCGGCAAAAGTCTTACCTGTTCAATTGTGTTAAAACCTAACGTTCCTGCCAATCAACTCCCACTTTATTCTATTCTGGCTGG
>CAZBEL010000282.1:0-2761 GCA_964490885.1 uncultured bacterium | reverse complement strand
CGGCGCCGGTGGAAGTAGGAATAATATTTTCGGCGGCCGCCCGGCTCCGGCGCCAATCGGAATGGGGGACATCGGCCAAACGCTGATCATTCGTATAAGCATGCACCGTATTAATCACTCCATATTCGATGCCAAATTCGTTGTTCAGGATTTTCGCCATGGGAGCCAGACAATTGGTTGTACAACTGGCATTGGAAATAATCCGATGTTCCGGTTTTAACTGGTCATCATTTACGCCGATCACAACCGTAAAGTCGATCTCATCCTTGGCAGGGACGGTGAGAATCACGCGCTTTGCCCCAGCTTTCAGATGGGGTTCAATCAGCGACCGGGTACGGAAAATTCCCGTCGCTTCAATGATAATATCCACTTCCAGTTCTTTCCAGGGCAGGTTTCCCGGGTCCCGCTCCGCCAACATTTTAACTTCATTTTTCGAGGTTTTCAGAACGTTCTCCTCCACCTCAACCCGGTCTGCGAACCGGCCCATGACCGTATCGTATTTCAAGAGATAGGCCAGAGCATCATTGTTGGCGATATCATTAATAGCCACAATTGATATTCCTGGGCGTTTGTTTAAAATTCTGAAGACGGTTCGACCGATACGACCAAATCCATTGATTGCGATATTCATTGTTACGCCTCCCCGAGTGAGCCATAAGCGGCTGTGAGTTCTAAAATCCGTGAAGCAAATCCCCAGCCGTTGTCAAACCAGGAAACGGTCTTCAATAATTTATTTGCCGCAACCATGGTAGCCTGGGCATCAAAGACCATCGTTTTACCACTTCCGCTGACGTCACTGGAAACAACGGGATCCTCCGTGTAACCGATGATGTCACAATAGGAACCTTCTGCTGCTTCTTTTAAAACAGCATTCGCCTCGGTGATTGTAGGCATTTTCTTCAGCTCGGTGGTAAGATCAATACAGGAACCATTAGCCACAGGGACGTTAAAGGCCACTCCCGCCAGTTTCCCATTAAATTTCGGCATGAGCATAGCCACATATTTAGGAGCCCAGGTTTCATTGGGAATAATGTTTTCCACGGCGGAACGGCTACGACGCAGGTCTGAACGAACAGCGTCGGCCAGGGGTTGGTCGGAAGTATAGGCATGGACTGTCGTCATCATGGCCCGCTTTACACCGAATGCTTCATCCAAGATTTTCAAGGACAACGCCAACACCTGGGTGGTGGCAGAAGTGGTGGATATGATCCGGTCCTCCTTACGGATTTCATTGTCGTTCAATCCCTTGATTACAATCCGGTCGATTTCGTCAATAGGTGGTTTGGAAACCAGAATACGCCCCGCTCCGGAATCAATGTGGGGCTGCAATTCCGCTCTTTTTCGATAGACCCCAGTGGAATCAATCACAATATCCACGTCAAAAGCGTCCCACGGTATCGTCCCGGGGGTACCACCCATCAGCAGCCGCACTTTACGACCGTTATATTTTAAATAATTTCCTTCCAAAGTAATTCCATCCGTCATTGGTCCGTGGATCGAATCACGCATCAACAAATAATACATGGATTCAGCTTTTCCAAGATCACTGATGGCAACAAACTCATAGCGCGGATTCTTGTATCCAATCCGAAAGATATTCCGGCCAATCCGACCGAAACCGAACAATCCAATTCTTACAGGTCTATCCATACTGTTTGACTCCAATCCGAGGTTAAATCAACTGCGAAGTTACACATTTATTCAACTTAAAAAGGAGAAGCGAATGACATTATTTCACTTAAAAAAACAGGAGGGTAAATATATTTATCCCTAAGGTGGAGTAACACTATATTCCTTCAATGGCTTCTGCATCGGTCCATATCTTTCCAACTCTGGTTGTAACAGTCGCGATCAGTGGACTAGCGTGGGCAATCTTGCGGCCCGGTACTGCCAGCATTCACATATTTCGAATTGTGCTTCTGTTCGCTCTGGTAACCACCACCTGGTACAATATCCAGCATAATCCCCACCTGATTCTATGGCTCTGCAATTTTACCGCTATCCTAGCATTGATTCTGGTTTTTTACTACCACCAGGTTTTATTCGACTTGTGTTTTTATTTCGCCTGGACAGGGGATGTATTCACATTATTGGTTTTCGATAATCCGGTTGCACCACCCGTTGAAACAGACCCTATCGCCTGGACGGGATTCATTCTGAAACACGGGGGACCACTATTACTCACAATCCATTTTATTAAAAATGACCACAGGAAATTATCATCCTACGCCTTGAAAATAGTATTACTCACGATGTTAGTGTACACAGCAGGAATTGCGTGTTACAATCTTGTTTTTGACCAGAATATCCTTGACCTGCGCTGGGCGACACTACCGCTGGAACAATCATTTGGTCCCTGGCCCATCTATGTCATTGTGAATATGGCCATTGCAGTGGGATGGTACTTAGTAATCTTTTTTGTCAGTCGAAAATTGAATATCGTCGATCCTGCCTGACCACCCTGCTGGCACAGAGCCTAATCACCAGATCCCTTTAAAACCGACCTGAATTTTTTCATAAAACAGGACAACTTTTTCCTCTTTAAAGGGTCTATAGAAACGACAAATATAATTAACGGAGCAAATCATGAAATACTTCCTGAAAAAACAATCGGACTTGATCTTTCTGGCCCTGATTATGGTCATTGAATTCAGTCCTTTCTATTTATAACCACAAACTTGGATCCAATCGTCACACAGGTGCTGGCGGCAGTACCATGATAGCAACAACTGGAGCCTGCAATGAGAACGTATGAACTGGA
>CAZBEL010000281.1:0-2764 GCA_964490885.1 uncultured bacterium | reverse complement strand
TCCTTTTCTTTTCTGTGCTCTCAGGTATTTTATTTCGTCAACATCGGCAAGGGGTGGCACCCGCAAAGGTGGAACTCACTCCAGAAGAGCAAGCTTTGGTGAAAAAGGCGCTTACGAAAGAAGGTGAGGAGGCTCCCGACACGAAGGTCATCGTGATAAAGCCGGAATCCTCAGAGACCCAAGCGGAGGCTGAGGAAGAGGACGAAGAGGAAGACTATGAATACGAAGCCTATCCATACGGCTACGGATATCCTCCCTATTATTACGAAGAAGAGGAAGAAGACGAGGAGTACGAGGAAGAAGAGGAAGAATAGCCCAACTGTGCCGTTAACTTAAACACTAGGTCTCCATTGGAGGCCTTTTTTATATCTAGTTACTCGATGGGATCTCAGACGTTAAACTTAAAGAAAATTATGTCTCCGTCTTGTACGAGATAGTCCTTGCCCTCCTGGGAGACTAAGCCAGCATCCCACACGGCTTTTTCTGAACCTAAGCGAATCAGGTCATCGTATTTAAAAACCTCCGCTTTAATAAACCCGCGCTCAAAGTCCGTGTGAATTTCACCGGCTGCCTTCTGAGCCGTGGTCCCCTCCTTGATGGTCCACGCCCGGACTTCTTTGTCGCTGCCGGTGAAAAAGGTTTCCAACCCTAACAGTTTGAAGCTGGCCCTAATCAACTTTGATAGTCCTGGCTCGTTAATATTGTACTCCTGGAGAAAGAGAGTCTGTTCTTCGGGCGGAAGCGTGGCAATTTCTTGCTCCAGAGACCCGCAGAGGCGGATGGCCAGATTGTTCTCTTTCTCCGCAAAGTCGAAAAGTTCCTGAACCCGAGGACTGCGTTCCTCCCGGCTCATTTCTGTTTCATCCACATTTGCCACGTAAAGAATGGGTTTGCCAGTCAAAAGGAATAAGGATCGAAGGGTGCGCTTTGAGTCAAGGTCTGTGGGGAATGTTCGAGCGCGATGACCCGCATTGCAATGGTCTAGGAGTCGTTGGAGCAATTCCACTTCCCGTCTCTTTTCCTTGTCGCCGGTCAAGGCGGCTTTAGAAATTCGATTAAGGCGCTTCTGGATTGTTTCAATGTCCGCTAAAAGCAACTCTGTTTCAATGAGTTCTGCATCCCGGACAGGATTCACCGCACCTTCCACATGAATTACCTGAGGGTCGTCGAAACAGCGCACCACGTGGATGATGGCCCCCACCTGACGAATTTGTCCGAGAAATTGATTGCCTAACCCCTCTCCTTTACTGGCACCTTTGACCAGGCCGGCAATGTCCGTGAATTCCACCAGCGCTGGCGTAACCTTTTCTGGTCGGTAGATAGCGGCTAATTTGTCCAGCCGGGGGTCAGGGAGCGGTACTACCCCCACGTGGGGATCGATGGTACAAAAAGGGTAGTTCTCCGCCGGGACGGAAGAAGCCGTGAGGGCATTAAAAATGGTGGATTTACCCACATTGGGTAAACCGATGATGCCGCAGCGGAGGGCCATCTATAGTCTCTCGTTGCCCACGAAGGGTGTGGGGATGGAATGTAAAATGTGGCTAAAGTTTAAAAGGGGTCTAACGCGGGGTCGTCTCCGTAATTCCAGCGCAGACTAGTGAACAGACCTACCTGAAGGTTCTCGGCTATATAGATGATTTTATCTTCCACTTTCAGCACGGCGTCGGCCCAGGCCATATAGACCGGTTGAGTGATGTATTTCTTAATATCCAGATGGTAGAGAATCTTGGTGTGGTAGGGGCGTACTTGCCCTTTGAATTTCACCTTGCCACATCCCAGGGCACGACCCTTGCCTTTACCTCCCACCCAGGACAAGAAAAAGCCTAACAGTTGCCAGAAACCGTCCAGACCCAGGCAGCCGGGCATAACCGGATCTTCTTTAAAGTGGCATTTAAAAAACCAGTTGTTTGGTTTGATCTCCAGTTCCGCATCAATTTCTCCCCGATCGTATTTGCCTCCTTTTTGGGAGATGTGTTTGATCCGGTCAATCATCAGCATGGGCGGCATGGGTAGCTTACCTTCTTTACGACCGAAAATTTTACCCTTAGCCACTGCTAAGATTTCTTCTTTAGTGAACTTACTCTTCATGAATTTTCGCTGTATCCTTACGATTTACTACTTCTAAAATGTGTTTGGGTTTCAAAAGCCATTGATAGACTCTACCCAGCCTTAATTATACTTAACTATTTGTTAAAGACAAACGATAATTTGAATTTTTTCGGATTTTTGAACTTGGCGTCGAAACCTGCTATTTAGCAGGTTTCATCTTGGAGAACGGTTTTGTGTATATTCAGAACGGTTAGTTGTTTTTCTAAGAGAGAGGTGTGAAGCGCCGTCACGCGGGTAGTAGCTTCCTGGACCCAGAGGGTTGCCAGTTCCCGTTTATGTTCACTTTTTACCGCGCTGTTGACAAACAGCATGGATGTGTAAATGTCGATGGCCATGTCCACCAGCGTTTTGGCTGCCAAATCGGTGAGTTCAGTGTTTTTTTGTTGTTTGACATGGTCGATGGCGTCATGGAGGTTGGGGATCAAGTCGATTACCCGCTGGGCCAGGGATTGTACCGTTTCAGGGAAATCGCGTTGGGTAAATTGCTCCAGTTCGTTATTCAGCACCCCGGCCAGTAAGCCACCAATGGCCCCCACGATCTGGAGTTGTGAAGTCCCCTCATAAATGCTCGTGATCCGGGCGTCGCGGTAGTAGCGTTCGGCTTCGTAATCTTTCATGAAACCGCTGCCTCCCATCACCTGGATGCTGTTGTAAG
>CAZBEL010000280.1:0-2768 GCA_964490885.1 uncultured bacterium | reverse complement strand
TTGGAGAAAGATAAAAAACCGGATTAATTCCCGTACATACCTGCAGAATACTGAAAATAAACAGGGTAGACTTTTGGCTACCCTGTTTTACTTTCGGCTGTTTTAAATTCTCCAGGCTTATAAATCCTCACAACCTTTGGAACCTAATATGAAAACGATTAACCAAAAATCCTTTCCAACACTAAAGACTATATTTTTTCTATTCATTCTCGGGGGGTCCTCTTCAGCCCAGTCGATCAATACTCTCTCAATTGCTTATTATCGATATCAGGGAAATGTCGACTTCTCCAATTACGATTTTAGTTGGGTAACCAGCATCATCGGGGATGTTCATCTTGGCTCGTATCTGCTAAAGGATACGGAGTTTCTCTTTACCGTGAATAACTCCCGCTCTATTTATGAAGGGGCCCTTTACACGCACGATGCCAAGGTCGTATTAAAGACTGACCTTTTCGCGCACAAAACTTTTTCTCCCTTCATGATGGCCGATTGGGAGTTTGACTCTACCCTGGCTTTGGATTACCGAACAAATTTTGGCTTTGGAGGTAAATACACCCTTTTCGGTGGCATTTCCATTAGCTATGCAGCTCTATGGGAGTGGGAAAAATATCGTGGTGAAAAAGAAAAATCCTTTTTCCGCCATTCTATCCGCCCAAAGTATAAGCAAAAATTTGGCGATGCCTTGACCTTTGTATGGCAAATCTACTACCAACCGGCCCTGGATTGGTCAAACTACTTGGTAAACAATGAAGCCACCCTATCTTTGAAAACACTCATTGACAGACTATCTGTTGACCTGAAATACAAGGACAAGTACAACAGCCAACCTTTAGCTACTTACCAGCACCGTGATACATACTATTCCGTAGGTATTACACTGGAACTATAACCCTTCACCCCCTTCTAGCCCGGAGCGTCCGTTATGAAAAAGTATCCCCTGACGTCACCGATTTTTATCTTTGCCATCTTTCTCGTCCTCTTACCTCTGAGCATGAATCGAGCCTTTGGCCAAGATACACTCCCTCTTTACCCCTCGAAAGACTACCGCTCGGATATCCAGTCTCCCAGCGACTACTTAGGTTTCTCCCTCGGATCCCGCCCGGTGCACCATGAAGAAGCTTTAGACTACTTTCAATACTTAAGTGACCAGCTACCCAACGCCCAATTAAAAGAATATGGCAAAACCTATGAAGGACGAACGCTGGTCTATCTAGTGATTTCAAGCGAGAGTAACTTCCAACGATTGGAAACAATTCGTGAGAACATTGCTAAGTTAGCCGATCCTCGCAAACTCCAGCGAGCAAATCCCGAAAAGATCATTGAACAAACCCCGGCCGTAGCCTGGATGGCCTATTCGATCCATGGGGACGAGCTTTCCAGTACCGATGCCAGTTTACAGTTGGCTTACCAATTATTGGCTGGTAAAGATGACGTTAGTAAACGTATTCGGGAAGAATTAGTGGTCTGTATAGATCCCTTGCAAAACCCAGACGGCCGAGAACGCTTCCTGGCTCAAATGCGACAATGGAAAAGTATGGAATTGAATCCCGACCAACAGAGTTTGAATCACCGCGGCTTGTGGCCCTGGGGACGGGGGAATCATTACCTGTTCGATTTGAACCGTGACTGGTTCGCAACGGTTCACCCAGAAACAAGAGGGAAAGTCAAAGCCATCCTTAGCTGGAATCCTCAGTTCATGGTAGACGCTCATGAGATGGGAGCCTACGATACCTATTTATTTAATCCTCCCCGCGCCCCTTTTAATCCTTATTTACCCCAATCGATCTTTAAATGGTGGGAACGCCTTGCTAAAGATCAAGCAGTAGCATTTGATCGCTATGGATGGAGCTATTACACGCGGGAATGGAACGAAGAGATGTATCCTGGATATGGTAGTTCCTGGGGTATTTATGCCGGTTTAGTAGGGGTCCTATACGAGCAGGCTGAAACGAGTGGTTCGGTGGTCAAACGTCCGGACGGCACCCTAACAACCTTTAGAGAGGCTGTACACCATCAGTTTATCAGTTCCCTAGCAAATTTGAACACAGTTGCCAGTCAACGACGGGAATTGCTTCGGGATTATTATGACAGTCGCAAAGCAGCTGTGGACCGATCCAACGCTTCCAAAGCGTTTATTTTTCCTCCTGGGGACAACCTACAACGGCTCAACAGCTTTGCGGAGACTTTACAACGACAGTCAATAGAAGTATATCAAACAGCACAAGAATTGTACCTACCTAAAGCACGCCATTCCACCGGCAAGACAGTCAACCGGGAGCGGCTCCCTGCCGGTTCCCTCGTCGTTCCCTTGAACCAACCTTTAAATACGCTGATTCAGAACATTCTCAGTTTTGATATTCGCATCGATACTAAAAGTCTGGAAAAAGAGCGTCGTGAGCTATTAAAGCATAAAGAGTCTACGATCTATGACGTAACTGCCTGGTCACTGCCTTTAGCTTTCGGTCTGGAGGGTTACTACACCGAATCTTTCCCTAAAGCTCGGTTGAAAGCTTACAAACCGGTCTCCCGTCCGGGAAACCTGGTAAATAAAGATGCCCGGTATGGATTTTTAGTCGCTGGCGCTGAAGACGGCGTCTACCAGGCCCTGGCAAGACTATTAAAGCGCGGATACAAGGTTTGGGCAGCTAAAAAAGCCTTCACCATTGAAGGTCAAAGTTACCCACCGGGAACCTTGTTACTTCGCAGGAGTGCCAACTCTGACTTGGACTTTGGAGTTTTGGAGGATATCGCCGCCGCCACTGGCTTAG
>CAZBEL010000279.1:0-2771 GCA_964490885.1 uncultured bacterium | reverse complement strand
TATCTTTCTCCAATTCCTGTTTCAGGATGGGTTCTTCGCCCGTGTCTTTCTTGACAACGGCACCTTCTTTGGAGCTTTTATCCCGTGCACCTTTTGCCGATGTTTTTTGGGCTCCTTCGGGGGTGTCTTTCCCGCCTAAGATTCTCTTCAATAATGACTTCTTTTCAACCTTCCTAATTTCCTCGTCCTTCTGCAGCTTGGCGGGTTCGCCAGTCAGTTTCTCCGAGCTTTCACTTTTTACACCCTTCTGACCCTTTTCGGTGACAACTTTGGCTGTCTTACCTTCATCGGATTTCTTGATATCCGGGTCTTTGAGTTTATCCTGGGCATAGGCTCCACCCATCAAACCAAACACCAGACAAAAGATGAAAAACCGTGTAATGACTTTGGCCATCTTGACCTCCTTTTGTTATATTCTTGGGGTAGTCCCCAAATGATTCATTGGCTGATGGGATAATAAATAATCTGGGACTGAAAAGCAAAATTTTTTTTATTTCTTTTTTCCGCTCGTGATGGAAATCACACGGCGTCTAAAGGTTCTAAAGAATTCCAGTTTTTAGAATATCGTGGATATGGACGATGCCAACCAACTCTGTTTTCCGTTCATTCTTATAAACGAAGAGACTAGTAATACTATATTTTTCCATGACTTCGAGCGCGGTAATCGCCAGGGTATTTTCCGTGACCCATTTCCCATTGGGAGTCATCAGGAATTCAGCCGTCCGGTTAAAAATGTGATCACCGCTTTTTTCCAGACCGCGGCGGATGTCACCATCGGTGATAATGCCCACTAACTTCCCCCGGTCATCTTTTACTCCTGTAACCCCCAAGCCTTTTGCAGATATCGTAAACAAGGCGTCTCGAACAGTTGTCTTGGTCGTTACAAATGGGATTTCTTCTCCGGTGTGCATGATCTCTTTTACGGTAAGGAGGAGACGTCTGCCTAAGATACCACCAGGGTGTAAAAGGGCAAAATCTTCCTGTTTAAATCCGCGTAATTCTAAAAGGGCAATGGCCAGGGCATCGCCCATGGCTAACATGGCAGTGGTGCTTGCCGTGGGGGCCAGCTCAAGGGTACAAGCTTCTTTCTCCACGGAAGTGTCCAAAACAATATCAGCCATTTTTGAGATGGAGGAACGCAACCGGCCAACGAAAGCAATAATGGTCAAATCCATGCGTTTGACGGCCGGGAGAAGTTGCAAGAGTTCAGGAGTTTCCCCGCTGTTACTTAAGGCTAAAATGATGTCGCGATGAGTCATTTTTCCCAGGTCTCCGTGAAGAGCGTCACCAGGATGGATAAAAAAGGCCGGAGTGCCAGTGCTGGCTAAGGTGGAGACGATTTTCTGGGAAATGATACCAGATTTTCCCATGCCAGTAACAATGACTCTTCCGTCACTTTGGTAGATAGCTTCCACGGCCGCCAGGAATTCCTCTCCCAAGCGACCTTTTATGGTTTGTACGGCATCGGCCTCAATCTGAATGACTTCCTGACCAACTGCAATTATTTTATTGGAATTCATACCCAGTGCCTTTTGTAGTGGGGATTGAAATAGGGTTAAAAATTAGCACTATTCAAGGTTCACGATGGCGTTTTTCTGAAATTCAACAAGGGTTCGGGCATTCATGTAGCTGAAGGCGCTACGCAGCCCCGCTTCAATTTGGTCGAAGATGTTTTGGACGCCACCCTTGTATTCCACAATAGTCTCGTCCCCTTCAATATAGTAAGGATTTTTACCACTTTTTTTCTGCACGGCGTAAGAGGCGGACCCACGGTAGGCTTTGTACAACTTCTGGTCGAATTTGAGAATGTTACCTTCACTCTCTTTGGTACCGGCAAACATACGACCGAGCATCACTAAGTCGGATCCAAGGGCTAAAGCTTTGGCGATATCCCCCACGTTCCGGACGCCCCCATCTGCAATGAGGAGAGTTTTACTGTTCAAATCTTTTTTGGCTTGGGCGCATTCCCGGATAGCAGACACGATCCCTTGGCCGATTCCAGTCATAATAGAGGTGGTACACATGGAACCGGTTCCAATACCCACACGAATGGCATCGACCCCTAATTTTACTAAATAGCTAAAACCCTCGTAGGAAGCAACGTTGCCACAGATCGTGAAAGTGGCTTCCAAGTCTTGAATTGTTTTAATAATGGGCTCAACGGAAACATTGAAGCCATTCGCAACGTCAATAATGAAATATCGGGCGCCGGCTTGATGGAACTTCCGAACTAAAGCGTCTTCATCCAATCCCACGGCTACGATAGCTTCTACGCCGTCGTCGTGAAGCGTTCGGTAGTCGGTAAGGCGTTTAGTTTTGGGCTGAAACCGATGTATCATTCCCAACATCCCGTTTTTAGCAAAAGCCCGACACATTTGAAGTCCGCAAATGGTGTCCATGGGGGCCGGTAAAATGGGCATACGTAAGGTAAAAGGATGCCTTTGTTCATGGATCGTAATTGAAAGATCGATGTCCCGGCGGGAACGAACTTTTGACAATTTCCGCGGTATGAGGGACACCTCCTCGTAAGTTAGGATAGCAGTAGGCATGATTAGTAAATACCGTTTGTTTTTCTGTGGAGATTGTAGGTTACCCTTTTAGGGTAGTTTGGTTCACTGACCTTTGCGAACAGGAAATGATCATTCATCATTTTAGTACAGGCAATTTGCCGGGAGCTTTGGAGACCATACGGGACCAGGTTTTCCTGGCGGGGCATAGTGTCGGGGCGGGGAGATTCGAACTCCCGGCCTCCTGCTCCCAAAGCAGGCGCG
>CAZBEL010000278.1:0-2777 GCA_964490885.1 uncultured bacterium | reverse complement strand
CCCGGACTTCATGTCCCCGTTCAATATCCGGTTCACAATCTTATTGGTAGCCCGCACCTGTTGATAACGGGCAATCTTTTTGATGGTGGTTTCGTCAGTGGTCTCGAAAACAACGAAGTTATTCAATAGATCAAGATAGGTCTCATGATTGAATAATCCATACACGGCTTGGTCAATATATGGATTGTACTCCATCTGGGATACCAACGCCTTGAATTCACTTGCCCCTTCATCGAAATCCGGTAGTAACCCATTATCGAACTTCCATTCGAAATAATACTGAGAGGGGGCCCCCGTGGCCCCGTACCTTAAATCGTAACCATCGGTGGAAACGTTAAACACATTGGGGACAAAAAGCTCCGGGGCCACTGTTTGATACCGAACCAACTGTTTATGTCCCTCTTCCCAGACTGACCCCTCCGTTGATAAGACCTTACATTCGATGACGGTAACTGGAATCCCATTAATGAATAAGACGATATCGGGCCTGATATGCTTTTCCGTTTCATTGGCGGCATTTGTGATCGTTTGCTTGAACTGATTGGTGACCACAAAATGGTTGTTCTCCAGGTTCTCAAAGTCGATGAGCCTAACCGTCACCGCTTTTTCATGTTGGCTTAACTTGATTGAGAGTTCACCCTTTAGCCACTGGCTGAATTCCTCATTGGATTCGATCCGTTTGAGACGATGAAGGATCACGTCGACATTGGATTCATTTACTCCCTTATCCCTATTCAACCGGAGTAGTGCTTCACTCACCCAATCGTCGATATAGGGATTATCGTAAGAGAAACGATGGGCCTCTAAGGCCGTGGAACTAAAATACTCCCACCCCAATTTCTCCAGGGTTTTGACTAAGGGGAGTTCTACGTTGCGCAGTTCGGAATACATCTTTATATATGCCCATTGACTGTGCATGTGTTACCTAACGTGCACAATTTCTGCTGATAATTGTGCAGGTCGGCAAACCTATGCACAAGAATCATGGGTTTTTTGTGCATAGGTACCAACCTTGGACCAAGGAATGTATTCATTTTGTTAAAATACTTGACTATGATTGTCAGTGCGGTTTTTGTAATTCTGGAACAATTATTATTAGAAGTTGTATATTCTACACGTCCAGTGCCTCTGGAAGGCTCGATATCTACTTTTGTGGAGCTGGACAACATTTCAAGGCCTGCTCCAAAAGAGCGGGCCTCTTTCCTCCCAATTACTTTTACTTCTACTATCGTTTCCGGAATCGATTAGTCTATATTCCTGTTGATTAAATTGACAATGACTTTTATGATGGTATCCTTTTCCTCCGGTTTACTCTGGGCGATGAGCAGTGTCAACGCAATCAAAGTGGTATCTGGTAAGCGTTTACTCCCGTCCTTACGATATAGGATTCTGTTTTGATTTAGAAAGTAAATGAATAAAGTAGCGGCGATCCGTTTATTACCATCAACAAAGGAATGATTTTTCACGATGAAGTACAGCAGGTTGGCCGCCTTTTCTTCCACGCTAGGATAGGCATCTTTCCCACCGACTGATTGGTAGATTGTGGCAATGGAACTTTTGAAGCTATCATCTTTTTCGACGCCAAAAAGATCGCTGCCGCCGTAATGAGACTTTAAATGTTGGATGAGGACAATACATTCATTGTAATCAAGTACGAAATATTCCTCTTTAGTCGTTTTCTTTAAGGTTAAGGATTTGAAGTCGTACTGATCCAATATATCCAGGGCGTAGGAATAGTCGGTCACCACCTCCAAAAGCCCTCGGGCCTGTTCCTGGGTAATTTCATCCAGGGATAGGACATTTTCCAAAAGCCTGACAGAGTTTTTCAACTCGTGATATTTCTGAGCCTGTAATCTCAACCGTTGTTCATTAATCGTGTACCCTTTTACTAGATGGTCCCGTAGTACGCGAGTCGCCCAAATTCTGAATTGTGTTGCTCGATTCGATTTAATCCTATAACCAACTGAGATTATCATATCCAGATTGAAATGATCAATATCGCGTTTGACCCTTCTAGTCCCTTCCAATTGAACTCGTCGGAATTTCCGACAAGTTGAATCTCTGGATAACTCTTTTTCCTGATAGATATGCTGAATATGTTCGGTTACATTCACACGACTGGATTCAAACAAAACCGCCATCTGCTCTTGGGTTAACCAGACTGTTTCCTTATCCAACCGTACCTCTACAGCGGGCAGATCGCCTTCCGGCTGGTAGATTTCTATGGATGTGTTTTTACTGTTACTCATCGATTAATGATTGCCATTGTTATTCATTTTCTTATTCTTTTCCTGATAATCTGGTTTTCTCCGATGATTTGTATGTTCCCCCACCCAAGGTCTCTAGTCCTGAGGATTCCAGTCGCTTTACATAGTAAATCTTGTCCATCATTCTATAGGTATCCTCTTTAAATCGTTTTGCATTGTCGTAGGCCGTCCGCTTATACCATGTCGATTCAAACTTAAAGTAGAGAGGTCAGTTCTAATTATTAATTTTGTACTGTACTAGTTTTGATTATTGATAGACCCATAACGACAAATGCAGGTAGTTTATCAATATCTTGTTTATCATGAATCATCCTAATCATCTTTTCCATATCTTTATAAAAGATATTTGCATTGGAAAGAGTAGTCATATTTTCCCATTTAGCGATTATTGACACCGGGGGAATATTACTATCATTTGGTATTCTCGGATCAATCTGAAGTTTGTCCGATACCTCTGTTTTACCATGCACCACCATATTTCTGTATCTAAAGATTTGATCGAATGTCCGT
>CAZBEL010000277.1:0-2798 GCA_964490885.1 uncultured bacterium | reverse complement strand
ATCGTACGGGATAAGACGATCCTGTCAACTGGATATAATGGAAGTATTCGTGGCCTGCGTCATTGTGATGAAGCAGGGCACGAGATGGAGAACGATCATTGTGTGCGCACCATCCACGCCGAAGCCAACGCCATTGTCCAGGCTGCTCGGAATGGCGTGCGGATCGAGGGTGCGGAGATCTATGTTACTGCTTCACCCTGCTATGAATGTTTTAAAATGATTGCCAATGCCGGCATTACCGCCATCTACTATGGTGAGTTTTATCGCGATGAGCGGATTTTACATCACGCAAAAGAGGCGGGGATTATGCTGATCCACCTCGGAATGGACTCGTAACCGCTAATCGGTGACTTTTACGAAATAAACCTAGCGATTTCTGATTGTAAGTTGAGTAGTGAGACTACATGGTCCACGTGACCATGTTTTTTTAACCAGGCTGTTGTTTGAAAGTCCGGGGAGGTCTTTTTCCCAGTATACTGCTCGATGACCCGTTTCCCGGAAAATCCAATGTTACCGGCTGTTTCTTCAAACAACCGGATTCCCCGAGAGCCAATACCAATAGCAACTCCTCCCAGGGTGGGATCGGTGATAAGGGTAATGACTGGCAACCCTGCCCGTTCCACCCGGGTAAGGGCAATATGAGCTTTGGGGATGCTTACCATGGATGAACATCCTTCGTGCATGCGAGCCCCGCCTCCGGCCGCCTGGACGATCATGGGCAAGCCCCGGTTTATGGTCGTCTCCGCCGCTCGCCAGATTTTTTCGCCAGTGGTCATGCAGAAAGAGCCTCCTAAAAAACCAAAGTCGGTAACACAGATGGTTACTTGATGTCCCTGGATGGTTCCTCCACCTGTAAGCATAGCCGTAATTAAACCTGTCCGTTCCCGCGTTTCTTTTAATTTCTGTAAATATCCCGGAAAGCGGAGGATATCCCGATCAGCCAGATGGCGTGTCTCCTGGTGTTCTTTAAAGCTGCCCGGATCAAGAATGAAATCCAAATAATCCCAAGCCGAAGGGCGCACGATTCGGCGACCGCAATCGGGACAAACAAACTGATTCTTCCTTAGAGTCTCGTAGGGAACAGGATCGTAGAAACGGCGACCGTTTTTCTCGCAGCCCCGATGGCGTTTAACGTATCCATTCTGGGGAACGGGTAGGCGAGAAACAGGGCGTTGTGTGGCCTTGACCTCTTCTTCCGAGATAGTATCCCACTGCCCAACCCGCCTCCAGCGTTCCACTCGTCGAGGAAACAACTCATTATTAGGGATAGCTGCTAAATGAGGAATCCATTTACCCAACGCTTGTTTGACCGCCTGGATTGTTTCCTGGGGATAGCGATGGGCCGGGCCCTTGGGTTCGGGAATTAATTCATCCACGATCTTGTGTTGGAGACCGTGCCGGGAGGTGATTTGGGAGGCTTCAGCGGCCTCATTGGCACGCTGACGAGTGTGAAAGAGGATGGAGGAACACGCTTCCGGGGTGATGACTAAATAGGTGGAATATTCCAGGGCCAGGGTCACATCGCAACCGGTAAGGGCAATGGCCCCACCGCTGCAAGCCCGGTTCATGATAATGGCCAGAGTAGGCACCGTTGCTTCAGCCAGGGCCTGGATAGTGGCGCCAATCCGCCAGGCGATCCCCCGGGCTTCCGACTCCTCTGTTGGATCGGCCCCGGGTGTATCCACGAAGATAACAATTAACCGCTGTTCCTGGCTGGCTGCTTGGATTGCTTTCAACGCTCGCTCGTAAGAAGCGGCCGTGGGCATGCCGTGGTTCCAAAGCCTGACGTTCTCCCGGTCACGCAAACTTCCCCGTAGCTTCCGGTAGTCCGAGGAGGGCCCCGTTTGTTGACCAATGAGCATGACTGGATACTCCTTACCTTCCCAGGGGAATATTGCACGGTGGCTCTGGATTAATAGACCCCCCAGTTCATTACTAGTAAAACATTCTTCTAGATCATTAAACAAGACTAAGTAGTCCAGGTACTTAGGGCGCTCGGGGTGGAAGGAAAGCTGGTATTTTTCGTATTCTGTGAGTTGTTTAATAAAATCCGAATGATATGTGAAATCTCTCTTTTTTTCGAAAGGGAGATAAAAATGATCATTCATATTCTAATTATGGAAAAGGATGGTCAGAGACGAGGATGTATTAACACAATACTTTTAAAACTAGATTAGGGGGTTAATCCTTCGGCCACTAAGATGGCTAGATCCTTCACCTCCATCGCATCGTCTTTACCCGTGACCTTAAGGGCATCGTCCAGCATGATGTTGCAAAAAGAACACGCTGTGACCACGGTTTTTGCACCAGTACGTACGGCTTCTTCAAAGCGTTCAACGTTGATCCGCTTGCCGCGATTTATTTCGTACCACATATTGCCACCTCCCGCGCCACAACAAAATCCATTTTTCCCGTGTCGTTCCATTTCCAGGAGCCTTTGCTCACCTTTTAATATTTCATTCAATATTTTTCGAGGTGCCTCGTATTCTCCCTGATGGCGACCCAGATAGCACGGGTCATGGTAAGTTAAAAGAGCATCCTTCAAAGGTTTAATTGGGAGCTGTCCTTGGCGCAGTAAGTCGGTAATAAATTGTGAGTGATGCACGACATTATAAGTGGCCCCTAACTGGGCATAGTCGTCCTTCAGGGTGGTCAGGCAGTGGGGACAGGGGGTAATGATGGTTTTGAAATCGTACTGCTCCAGGGTTTCTATATTTTCTTGGGCTTGCATCTGAAATAAATATTCGTTCCCAAGGCGCCGGGCAAACTCGGCCGTGCAGGTCTCTTCCATGCCCAAG
>CAZBEL010000276.1:0-2825 GCA_964490885.1 uncultured bacterium | reverse complement strand
CAGTATCCGGAAAAATTAATCCCCCTATTCGTGACCAATGCATTAGAGGGCAAACCCTTACCTTTGTATGGTGACGGAAAGAATATACGCGATTGGCTCTTTGTTAGAGATCATTGCGCAGCGTTACAGTTTATCATTGATCATGGTGTACTCGGTGAAACGTACAACATCGGTGGCGGGAACGAACGCATGAACTTGGAGATAACTCATCTTATTTTAGAGCACTTAGGTAAATCCATCGATCTGATTCAACCCGTAGCCGACCGACTGGGGCACGACCGACGGTATGCCCTGGATTGTACCAAGTTGCAGCAATTAGGTTGGTCCCCCACGACACTTTTTGAAGAGGCCTTGCACCAGACTATCGACTGGTATGTGAACCATCCCGAGTGGTGGCAGCCTTTAAAGCGCGGTGAATATTTGGAATACTACAAGAGGCAATATGAGACGCAAAAGTCGTAAGTATTTCGCTAGAATTGTCGGTTTCATGCTGGTTGGCCCTTTGTTATTATTTAGTCAAGAAGTTCCCAACGAAGGAAGTGGACTTACGGGTTTGCAGGGGTTACAGACCCTGTACCAGGATTTATCCATCCAGGCTATTCCTTTAGAAACACCAATTAATCCGGCGACGTACTACCTTGGCCCTGGTGACCAGATTCATGTAGTAGTGACTTCTTTGGAAAATAAGTTATTACCAGGTGAACCTTATGACATTTTTAATTCGGAAACCGTTGAATACTACGTGTTTGTTAGCCCAGTGGGTGAGTTGGTTTTGCCTTCTATCGGTAAATTTTATGTTATTGGGAAAACATATGCCGATATCCTTTCTGAAATTGAAGATATGGTTGATTCATTGGCCTACAAAGAGGTAGCTGTTCAGGTAAATTTAGCCGGACTACGGAAATTTAAAGTTCTGGTGGAAGGTGCGGTTAATTATCCGGGGTACGTAGACGTTACCCCAGTCAGTCGCTTAACGGATGCATTGGCAGGGGTTAAGGGAGTTCAGAAATATGCTCATCCGGATTTGATCTATTTGGTTCGCGACGGGAAAAGGAATGAAATACGGTTAAAAAAGTTTCTGCTTCGAGGAGATTTATCCCAAAATCCCTATCTCAAAGAGAATGACGTTGTTATTGTGCCCTTTCAACCGAATATGGAAGACCAGGAGTTAAACTTTACTGAATACAACACTCATCAAATCATTGTACATGGTTTCGTACGCAATCCCCGGGGGTTTTCATACGTGCCAGGTTATCGTGCAAGTGATTACATTTCTATGGTAGGGGGACCTTTGAATATTGGTAATGTTAAAGGGACAAAGATATACCGCGCGGATGGTTCGGTACTTTCCAGAGCCTACGATGAATTTGTGGAACCTGGCGACGTGGTGGTTGTTCCCGAGAGCATTCGTAGCCGGTTATTTGGTAACATTAGTTTTCTCCAAACAGCAACAGCAATTGCTACTCTAATACTTTCGTACCGGGCTGCTGTGGGGGGCTAATGATAAAACTTACTCCGCACGAAAAAAAGGTCCTGGAACTTGTTAAACGGTATCCAGAGATTGTTCATGATCCTCAACGACGTAGAGAAGTAGCGGCAGAGAACGGTTTAACCGAAAAAACTCTAAGAAACAGAATAGGAGACCTAAAGAAATATAATTTAATCAGTAATGTTCCCTCACCTGAAGCGACCTCTGCTCCGAGTAGATACCAAATAAAGGATGATGTTTTACTAGTAGAAGAGGAACGGATCAGACCTTTATGGAAGCTATTGAAAACACTTTATCAACATCGATGGGGTTTACTAAGTGTCAATGGCATTATTGCTGTGATCGCAGTTGTTATTCTTTTGTTATTACCCAAATGGTACCAGAGTTCGGCGACTTTTGTCGTGAAACAGGAATCTACTGTGAATATTGGGGAGGTAGTTAGCAACGCCATCAATATTGGGATGGGTTACCAAACTGGTGAAGTAACATCTCAATATCTTGCCTATTTGCAGAGTCGTCGAATTTTGGATCAGATTATCGCCCGTTTTCACTTAGAAGAAGTTTATAAAGTCAAATATCGAGACGATGTATATAGTACTTTGTTAGATAACTGTTCTTTCACCGATAATGAAGATGGGACGATTACCATAAGTTGTATGTATAAAGAAGATCCCGTTAAGGCAAGTGAAATGGCCAATGCTTTCTATGATTATTTGTATAATTTAACTTTGGAGATTGAGCAGAAGAACGCCACCAATTACCGAGAGTACATTGCCGAAAACACTTTGTTGGCCCAGAATAGTTTACGTAGTTTAGAGGAAGAGTTTAAGAATTTCCAAAAGAAGTATGGCATTTACAGCGTCGAGGATCAAATCAGGGTTGCCGTGGAGAACTTAGCTTCTATGGAATTGGAAAAGGTAAAGATTGAAATTGAATATGACTATCTGGCAAATCGTTATGGTGATCGAGAAAGACCAGAAGTCATGGATCTGAAGCTCAAGTTGGAATCGATAAATGAAAAAATAAAGCAGATGAAATCCGATAAAAATTATATGCAGTTAGCGATGATCGACATACCTGATAAAAGTATGCACTATTTACGGTATTATCGCGATATTCTCGTCCAGGAAAAAATTGTGGAATTTTTGACACTTAAGCTGGAACAAGCTAAACTTGAGGAACGGAAAACAACAGCCAATATTTTTCTATTAGACAAAGCTACCCCTTCAGAGAAAAAAGCCTGGCCTCCCCGTACAACTTACTTTTTGGTTACCATGTTCTTTAGTGGGATTATCAGTTTATTATATTTTCGGTTAAAAGATATAATTGCCAGTCA
>CAZBEL010000275.1:0-2839 GCA_964490885.1 uncultured bacterium | reverse complement strand
CCATCTCCCTGATCTTCGGGAGAACATGTCCTAAGAGACTCAGGAAACCAATAACGGTTGTAAGGCCTGCCAAAAAGATGGGCAATACCAGACGTTTGATCGTCCGTTTGATGATGGCTTCTTTGGAATCTTGCGGATAGAGTGTCAGGTACTCATCGTAGTGAGCAATAATGTGAATCCCATAATTGTTAGCTATGGCAATAAGCATCACCGGGATTAGAATACCGGTAAAGGGAAGGTCAAGACCCAACGCTGCCATGAGCCCAAACGTCCAAACCACGGAGATAATAACAACTAAGAGGGGAAGTAGAACCCCTCGCCAACTGCGGAAACTGAGGGCTAGGAAGAGGATCATCAAGCCAAACCCGTAGGGCATGAGGGAACGTAAATCAGCACGCATGTTGTCAGTGACCTCCGCCCGGGTAATGGGCAAACCCGAATAGTAAATGGTCGCATAGGGACTGAAAACGGAAACGATATGCTCAATCCGGTCTCGGAGGGCATGCTCGTCATAGTCAAAGGATTCCCGTAGTCGACACACAAAGGCCATGGTTCGGAAATCGTAGGACATCAAATTTCCCATAACGAACTCATTCTGGTTCAAGCGGGCTTTTAATCCTTCTATTTCCCCCTCTTCGAGGGAATAAATATCCAAGAGTGGTTCTACAGAAAAGCTCTCCCCGGTACTGAAAATGTTTGAAGTTGTGTAGATAGAGGTTACCGAATTGATGAGTTCGATGGCTTCCAGGGAATCTTGAAAGGCCGCAAACCGGGTGAGGACCGGTTTCGTTAATAAACTATCGGATTGGACCGCTAGAATGATGATGGCCGACCCCCCGAATCGTTCGTCTACCTCGTCCATGGTTTTCAAGATGGGATGGTCCCGCGGGGCCAGGGATTTGATGCTGGGATCCAGTTCTAAACGGGGTATTTGCCAGAGAAACAAAAGGGAAATAATTAAAATGCCGCCGAGCAATTGTTTCGGATAGCGAGCGACGAGATAGTACAGTTTTTGGGCGAATCGGCGACTTGTCATAAGTGTAAAAGTTAGGAATTATTCAGGCTCACTTATTCTAACTTTTTTTCTCCACCATAACTCTTTTTGCCCAGAAAACGGTTAAATTAGGTGTATGTTACCCGATATAAATAAAATCCTTAAGCCCCGCCCACGTAAATACCGTCACTTGGTGAAACATCTCTCCCCGGCACTTCTTACCCTGGAAAGCCCAGAAACTACCTGGAATGAGGAGGAGATTTTCATGGATCTCACTACCCATCAGGGCACAACCAAGTTCCTGGGATATTACTCAACCAGGGGGGTGGAATTAGCCCTGGAACATTTCGGAATCATCGATCACCTTCAGTGCGTGGGCTTGCCCAACCCCAAAATAATCATCGACACTTCGAACCCCTACAAGAGTAAACTACAGATTAAGCATACCATCAATCACAAGATAGTTACCTCCTGTGAATGCATACTCCGACGGGGAACCTTTCTGCGGCCAGGGGTTGACCTGTCCTCGGGTGCTGCCCGTGAATATATTATTGTAGAATGGATCCTATTGCAACATCCCTTAAAACAATTTACCCGCCGTAGGCGACAACTTCCCGGACAAGACCATCCTGGTCTGGGAATCAGCGACCTAATTTTCGAACTTTTATACTGGACGGCTCGACGACTTCAAATCGACGGTGTCATTCTAATCCCAAATTATCTGCACACTGGACTTTTTTACGGACGTAACTGCCTATTCCTCGATCCCGTGAAGCAAGGTCATTTGGCAGTGTTAGGGAAATACCTCTCAGCCCGCATACCGCTGCACCAACTTTCCTGGGCCTGTGCTGAAGGTCAATTAATCGATTGGACCGAGAAAAAACCGTACCTATGGAAACCCGCCCCCATGGCTTTACCGGTCTCAAAAAAACTAAAAGATTATTTTCACACTAAGGACTATGTTCAAACGACACGCCAGGTGAAACATTCATTTCGCGTCCGCATCAATCCTGGCTACCAGAAACGATTTGGCCCCGACTGGAGAGCCCTTTCCTAATGACCACAGATTTCCAACCCCCTTATGTACTTTTAGCCAATGGGCCTTTTCCTGCCCATCAAACGCCCCTGGACAGTTTAAAAAGCGCCGGTACAATCATCTGCACCGATGGTAGTGGGGACAAACTCCTTCAATGGGGTCGATCTCCTACGGTCCTCATCGGTGATAACGATTCCACGGCACTGCAGCCGCAAGACATCTCTGGTCATCACGTCTCCAATCCCGATCAAAACACCACCGACCTGGAAAAAGCATTGAACTGGTGTATTGAACACAATCTCTCTCCTCTCACGATCCTGGGCGCAACTGGTGACCGGGAAGATCATACCCTAACCAACCTTCTACTCCTCAATAAGTATCGCCAGGCTCTGGACCTGCGAATGATCACGGATCATGCAACGATTACCTGCCATGAAGGGTCCCGAACGTTTCGCTCTTGGCAAGGGCAAACGGTGTCTTTATTACCACTTCAACCTATTCGCCGTTTAAGCACCGAAGGCTTACAGTATCCCCTCAATGACGAACCGCTTATTCCGTCAGGGCGGGGAATGAGCAACGTAGCATTAGATAAAACGTTTACGGTATACAGTTCCCAACCCATCTGGGTTTTTCGCTCTCATCGAGAATGAAAGGCACTCTCCATCTCCTCGACTGGGGCGTCATTTTCGCCTATGTCGTCGCCCTCGTAGTACTTGGCTTTTACCGCATCCGGCGCCATCCGGCACCCGCGGAAGTTTTTGTTTTAGCCGGTCGTATGGTCTCCCTTCCCTCTATTGTTATGAGTCTAT
>CAZBEL010000274.1:0-2840 GCA_964490885.1 uncultured bacterium | reverse complement strand
GGAGGAAAAGAATACTAAGTGACATTATACAAGTTATGGCGGTTAATGAATTCCCAAACGGGTTGGGTTACCATATAACGAATTGTCTTATTGGTCCTCCAACGTTCCCGGATGGTTGAGGAAGAAATTTCGAAGCGAGGGATATTGGCAAATTGAATGCGACGGAGAATCCAGTTAGGAATGTCACTGGGGCGAAATCCGGGTCGGAGGGCCACAATAACCTGACAACTGGCCAGAATCTCCCGTGGCTTATGCCAGGTATAGAACTGCTGTAATGTGTCACTCCCGATTAAGAAATATAGTTCTTCGCGCTTCAAATTGTGTTCCTTGCGGTACTCCAGAATGGTATTAATTGAATATGAGATACCCCCGCGTTGAATTTCGATCTCGGATATTTCAAAATTAGGATTGTCGCGAATTGCCATGCGCAACATCTCCAGGCGTAACTCCACTTTGGTGACATTATTTTTCTGTGGAGGGTGGTAGGCCGGGACAAACACGATCTTGTCGAATTGCTCGGCTTCAAAAATTGTTTGAGCAACTAATAAATGACCAATATGTGGGGGATCAAACGTTCCTCCAAAGAGACATACCTTCATTAGCTATCACACGCTCCTCTGGATAACGAACAAGTTGTAAGTGATGTCTGTACGGAACTCGATAGTAGGTACGACAAAATTCTTTAACCTTAAGATCCTCTATTTTGGCGTTGTTGAGCTCTTTCGATCCAGTAACGAGCTTTATCGGCAAGGTGCTCTTCTTTTAGGATCGGTTCCACCTTCTGGAAGTAGTCCTCCGCCTCTTCGATTTCGTTAAGCAAACTGTGGCAACGAATCATTTCTAAATGAGCCAGACCAATGTAGTCGGTATCATAATAGGAATTTATTAAATCCTCTAAGGTGATAATGGCTGATTTGTATTCTTCCATTTTAACATAGAGTAGACTGGTTTCATAAATTTTTTTCGCCAGTTTATTGCGCAACTTGGCCACGGTTTCGAGGGCCTCCTTACGATATTCAGACTGGGGATAATCCTCAATAAACTCCTGCAACTTCTCCAGGGCTTTCCGTGTGTATTCCTGATCATGGTAATACTTCGGAGATTCCTCTACATAGCTCTGACAGATTCGCCAACGAGCTTTCTCCACATAAGGACTAAAGCCCATGCGCCGTACCAGACGATCATATTCGGCTATTGCTAAGATATACTCCTTATTTAAGAAGTACGATTCCCCCAAATAAAACTGGGCGTCATCACCCAGGTCGGTGTGCGAACCGCTTACCACGACGTAGTTAAATTCTTCCTGAGCCCGGAGATATTTCTTCTTCTCTAAAAATGTTTTCCCGCGGTCAAAGCGTTCTTGCAGGTCGTCGCCAGTATCGTCCGCCGTGGAGGCACACCCCCACACCATAAACAAAAGACTGGAAAAAAAGAACAGAAACAGGTAAGTCCTTAGCAGTCTTACCTTCGTTAAAGGAAATTTTACCATAAAAAGGACAGCCTTACCCCGCCAATCCCATTGGGGGCATACCGGTCATAAATCAACCCGACTTCTGTTTGAACCGCCGGTTTTGGCCGAGACTTCCTTTGACTGTAAAACACCGCTTCCATGGCACTAAAAATGTGGTTTAGCATTACGGCACTCACTGCATATTTCGCCATGGTTAAAAGTTGATTGCTGTCATAGCGCAAGTCGAGGTATTTCTTTTTATTATAGGTCATATAGATGTACTCGGTACTATCCCCTACATGCTTCGCTTTTTTCCACCATAACGGGGTACCATCGTCGGTATAGGCATCATCCCACCCTCCTAAAAACTGGTCGTACTTACCAATATTTTCATAAAAGTCACGGTCCCGTAAAACCGTAACGGTGGTATCATAGCCCCATGTTTCGTTAAAATAGAGTTCCTGAGAGGTAAGGTATGCCCCATTCACAATAATCGTCAAATGATGGGTAGATGTATATATATTCGTTAAACTATCAATTGTTTGGTTGGCGAAAAGTACGGGCTCAAAATAACCCCTGGTAGTTACCCAGTTCTTTAACGACCAGTGTTCGTCAGCAAACTTCTCAAAATCCAGGCGAATATCATCGGCCCGGTGGGTTAGATACCACCAACCGGAAATACCCGCGACTTCAATACTGGCGAACAGAGCCGTCTTCCACCAAGGAGCCTTGTTGTAATATTGTCCCGATCCAGGGAGTATTAAGGAAAAAAGCAATGACTTCCCCGGGTAAACAACTCCTTGAACGCCTAAACTATCTTCAAGGATTGAATCGGGGGGTAGCGCAAGCCAATCCGTGGAATTAGCCAAAGCCGAGACACTGGGATCCACTGGAAGGGCTGGTTGAAATCGAGGATCGTAAGTGAATAAATCACCGGCCCACAAGGCGGTTAGAAAAGGTAAGATAAGGATGACGATCCGAGACATGCGTTTAAAACCCAAACAAAATGGAAAGGTAGAACCGATTTTCTTGTCCATAGCTAAAGATGTCTTCCGAGTTGGATTGTTGATTAAATACTTTCCTGGTGAAATGATCTAGACCACGGTGGAGTTCCACCTGAATAGCGGTGGGGAAATTATAAAAGGAAAAGCCATTAAGTCGCCATTGAATTCCCACCGAACGTTTCCATTGGGGAGCGGATTCGGCCCCGTTCCAGGCATCACCGGCCTGCACGAGAAACCCGAGAACACTATTTTGTAAAATGAACCACCCTATTGGATAGTGGCGTTGGCGAAAAATAGGCACGCGAAAAACAACTTCACTCATTAGCCAGCGATTACCTTCAATACTGTAATAGGGATAACCCTGGATTCCGTCTAATCCGCCACCG
>CAZBEL010000273.1:0-2846 GCA_964490885.1 uncultured bacterium | reverse complement strand
GATTCTTTTGCAAGGTACGCTTGCGGGTCCGAGAGGCCTTGGACTTGGTAGGTTTTCCCGCCTCCCAGGTGAATTTGAACTGGTCTTTGACGGCGTGGATCTTAAGAAGTTTCCCCGTGGGCAGGGAGTTGTCCAAAAGTAGCTCGGAAATGGGGTCTTCCAGGGCAGTCTGGATCTCCCGGCGTAAGAACCGGGCCCCGTACTGGGGATTGAAGCCGCGCTTCACCAGGAGCGTCTTGGCCCGTTTGGTGAGTTGCACCTCAATCTTCATCTTCTTCAAGTTGTCCCGTAAATCCTGTAGTTGCAGGTCGATAATCTCCAGCACATCCTCCCGGGTCAGGGAGTGGAAGACAATGGTTTCGTCCACACGGTTAAGGAACTCGGGATTGAACACATCCTTTACGCGATCCAAAATGCGCTGTTTAATGGACTCGTAATTGTCACTTTCAGAAGCCTGTACAAAGCCGTAGCGACCGCTGGTCTGAATCTCCCGAGTGCCCAGGTTCGAGGTCATGATCACGATAGTGTTCTTAAAGTCCACCTTGCGCCCCAAGCCGTCCGTAAGGATCCCTTCGTCAAAGAGTTGCAACAGGACGTTAAACACATCGGGATGGGCCTTTTCGATTTCGTCGAATAGGATAACCGAATAGGGGTTCCGGCGGACCTTTTCGGTAAGCGTCCCCCCTTCTTCATAGCCCACGTAGCCGGGAGGCGCCCCGATGAGCCGGGAGACGGAAAAGCGCTCTCCGAATTCAGACATGTCCAGCTTTACCAGGGAATCGGGCCGGCTGAATAAGTATTTCGCCAGCACCTTGGCTAGTTCGGTCTTACCCACCCCCGTGGGACCCAGAAAGAGGAAGACGCCAATGGGCCTAGTGGGGCTTTTTAACCCCGCCCTGGCCCGCTGGATGGACCGGGAGACACTCTCCAAGGCGTGCTCCTGGCCTACAATATAGCGTTTTAGCTCGTGGCGCATGCGCAGCAACTTCTGCGTTTCGGACTGGGAGATTTTGCGCACCGGGATTCCCGTGATGAGGGAAACGACTTCGGCAATGTGATCCTCGGTAATATGGATAGGATGGCTATTTTCCTGTTCCTGCCACTCTTCCAAAGCTTGGGACAGGGTCTGGGACATTTTCTGTTCCTTGTCCCTCAGGGCCGCGGCGGCCTCGAATTTTTGGGCAGCCACCACCGATTCCTTCTGGGCACGGACCTTCTCAATGGCCAGTTCCAGATCGATGATGGATTGAGGAACGGTCATATTCAACATGTGCGCCCGGGAGCCGGCCTCATCCATGACATCGATGGCCTTATCAGGTAAATATTTATCGGTAATGTACCGCTGGGAGAGGTACACGCAGGCCTCAATGCCCTCATCGTCGTAAATGACATTATGGTGTTTTTCGTAGGTCCCCTTGAGCCCTTGGAGGATTTGGATGGACTCCTCCGGTGTGGGGGGATTAATCATGATCTTTTGAAACCGCCGTTCCAGGGCCCCGTCTTTTTCAATGTATTTGCGGTACTCGTCCATGGTGGTGGCCCCAATACAGTGAATGTCCCCCCGGGCCAGGGCCGGCTTAAACATATTACTGGCGTCCAAAGAGCCGGAAGCGCTTCCGGCTCCCACCAAGGTGTGCAGTTCGTCTATGAATAGAATGAGGTTCTCCGTATTCTCCAGCTCCAGCATGATGGTCTTCATACGCTCCTCAAACTGGCCCCGGTACTTGGTGCCGGCCACAATGGAAGCCAAATCCAGGGCTAAAATACGCTTGTTATGTAAAATCCGTGGTACGGCGTGTTTTACGATGCGTTGGGCAAGGCCTTCAATTATGGCCGTTTTACCCACCCCCGGTTCACCAATGAGCACGGGGTTGTTCTTCTTCCGACGTGTGAGGATCTGGGCTACCCGTTCAATCTCCTGATCCCGACCGATGACCGGGTCCAATTTCCCCAACCGCGCCAACTTGGTAATGTCCCGGGAAAAATGGTCCAGAGCCGGGGTCTTGGTCTTTGCAGCGGGTTTTTCCAGGCGGGAAGTTTCCGTGGGTTCCTCTTCAATATCGCTCTGTAATAAATCCAACACGCCGTCGTAACTGAGGTTGAAGGTATTCAAGACCTCGAAGGCGATCCCTTCCGTCTCTTTGAGCATGGCTAACAGTAAATGTTCGTCATCGGCGTAGGTGGATCCCATAGCCGCAGCCTCGTTGTAAGCGTTGCGTAAAATGCGCTCCGCGCGACGCGTCAGGGGTAAATGGCCCAGGGTCATGGTGCCCCCAGAGGACTTGATCATGTCCTCGATCATGGTCCTGATTTCATCGATGTCACAGTCATAAATCTCTAAGATACGCACCGCCAGGCCGTTGCGGACACGCAGTAATCCTAATAGTAAATGTTCCGAACCCACATAGCTATGCCCTAGGCGGATGGCTTCCTCCTTGGCATGCTTCATGATGGCCTGAACACGCTTGGAAAAATTTTCCTTCATCTCACTTCAAAGTTAATCATTCATTGCAGGGAATCAAACACTATCTCTACTGCGCAGTGTTTCCTGTTCTAAAATATAATACTCATGACCGATCCGTGCCACTTCTGGATTATGGGTGGTGATGATCAAGGTCTGTTTAAAGTCGGCATTGATTTTTTGAAAGAGCTGCAATAGTCGGCGGGCGTTCTCCACGTCCAAATTCCCAGTGGGTTCATCGGCCAAGATCAAGCGGGGACGGTTAATGAGGGCCCGCATGACCGCCACGCGTAGGCGCTCTCCCCCGGAAAGTTCTGAGGGATAGTGACGCATGCGTGCCTCCAGACCTACGTATTTAAACAGCTCCAGTGCTTCCGGGTGTTTT
>CAZBEL010000272.1:0-2848 GCA_964490885.1 uncultured bacterium | reverse complement strand
TTTTCACCTTCTTACAGGACAAACAATCACTCCCTTAGCTGGAAATCCTTTTGATCTGGACATCGTCCAATTTTGGGGTGGGAACGGGAAGACCAAAGTAGAAATAAACCAGCTAATCCCTAAGCGCTTGTTTCGCTGGACGGAAACCCAAAACGGCTTTCAATTCCAAGCCCTGGCTAAAGTGGAAATCCTTCAAGGGACAACACCTGTTCAACAGGATATGTTTCGCCTGATGGAACAGCTCGTGGAACGACCCAGCGTAGCGGACCTGCAAATCAAAATGGCCGCCCTCTCCCGCTTTTACCTAGACCCGGGAACTTACACCGTCAAGGCGGAATTGCACGACTTGATTAGCGACAAAACCTATACACAGAGCAAGACCTTCAAGGTCCGACCCATCTCAGCCGAACAATTAGCCCTCAGCGACCTTCTATTAGCTACCTCCATTATCCCTAGGTACCAGAATACCAGTGACCCTTTCTACAAGAATGGCCTGCAGGTGACACCCAACGCGTGCTGCATTTATGGATTAGAGATTCCCGTCCTCTACATTTACAGTGAGATTTACGGTCTCACTGAAACAGCCAACGGTACCTACACATTACGCTACACTATTTTAGGTCCAGACGATGACCAACTTTTGCTCAGGGGACCTTTCACCAGACAGAAACCTGGTGCCTCCAGTGTAGAGTACATAGGCATTAATATCGTCTCCCTGCCACCCAATTCATATACAATTAAACTCCAGGTTACCGACAACGATACCGGCGAAGAGATAGAACAATCGCGACCCTTTTACGTGTTCAAGAAATCCCGGGTGTCGGTTCAAAGAGACATCGCCAATGAGCTAAACAGCATGAGCCTTGATGAATTTCAGCAGATGGTGAACATCATGGGCTATCTCATATCGTCAAAATCTTCCCGTGAATTGAAAAAACTACCGCGACCAGAGCAAGAACAGTGGCTGGTGCGGTACTTTACCCAGCAGGACACTATCACCGACACACCAGAAAATGAATATTACGAACAACTACGTAGCCGAATGGATTACGTAGACCACCAATTTTCCACTCAAAGGTGGGCCGGATGGAAAACCGATCGCGGACGCATCTACCTAAAATACGGAATTCCTGATGATATTCTGCAATCTCCCCCCAGCTACGAAACCTATGCTTTCGAGCGCTGGATCTACCGCCAACCCAACAAGGAATATGAATTTGTCTTCGTGGATCAGGAGGGAGAAGAGGAATATATTCTGGTTCATTCTACCCATCCCAACGAGTATCAGGATTATGATTGGAAGCAGAAGATATTTAAGGCATATATTAATTTAGACTATTAATTTCCGAGCCTTTTAACAACTAAATATTTTCACCCTCACACAAGGAGCACATCATGTATCAATCCATTGCAGAGTTCATGAATAAAGTCATTGCCAAGAACCCGGGGGAAACCGAATTCCATCAAGCCGTCCAGGAAGTGGTGGAATCACTGTGGGACTATCTCCAGGCCAATCCCCATTACCTCCACGCCAAGATCTTAGAACGGATCACGGAACCGGAACGCGTTGTCATGTTTCGGGTCCCCTGGCGTAACGACCGGGGAGAAGTGGAAATCAACCGGGGTTATCGTGTGGAATTCAACTCCGCCATAGGACCTTACAAAGGAGGATTGCGCTTTCACCCCTCGGTGAACTTAAGTATCCTGAAGTTCCTAGGTTTCGAACAAGTCTTTAAAAACAGCCTTACTACACTTCCCATGGGAGGCGGCAAAGGGGGATCGGATTTCGATCCCAAGGGGAAATCGGATAATGAAGTGATGAACTTTTGCCAATCCTTCATGACGGAACTTCAGCGCCACATCGGACCCTTCACCGACGTGCCCGCCGGTGATATTGGCGTCGGGGGTCGCGAAATCGGGTTCCTGTTCGGGCAGTACAAGCGCATTCGCAACGAATTCACCGGTGTATTAACTGGCAAGGGCCTCAACTGGGGTGGCAGCTTGATCCGCCCGGAGGCCACAGGTTATGGTGCAGTCTATTTCGCCGCCGAAATGCTGAACAAACACAAGGACACCATCGAAGGGAAAACTGTGACCATCTCCGGATCGGGAAATGTGGCTCAATATGCCACCGAAAAAGTACTCCAGTTAGGAGGTAAGGTAGTGACCCTTTCCGATTCCAACGGCAGCATTTACGACCCCGACGGAATTGACGAAGAAAAATTAGCGTTTGTCATGGAATTGAAGAACGTGAAGCGGGGACGAATTAGGGAATATGCCGAGAAATACGGCTGTGAGTATTGGGAAAACCAACGTCCCTGGCAGGCCCCTTGCGACCTGGCCCTACCCTGCGCTACCCAGAATGAGATCAACGCCCAGGAGGCCCTCACTCTAGTGAAGAATGGCTGTAAATGTGTGGCCGAAGGAGCCAACATGCCTACCGAACCGGAAGCCGTAGATGTCTTTCTAGAAAATGGTGTGATTTTCGGCCCAGGTAAGGCTGCCAACGCCGGTGGTGTGGCAGTTTCCGGACTGGAGATGAGCCAGAATAGCATGCGCCTTTCCTGGCCCCGGGAAGAAGTGGACCAACGCCTGCACAATATTATGAAGGAAATCCACGAACAGTGCGTCCGTTACGGTTCCGATGGGAAGACAGTGAATTACGTGAAGGGGGCCAACATAGCTGGTTTCATTAAAGTAGCCGACGCCATGTTAGACCAGGGCGTGGTCTAAAGAGAACTAACTCGTAAATCCAAAAATACTAAAGCTGGTCTGATAAAGACTGGCCATTATCTGAAGCGTCAGGGGTTTTAAATCCCTGACGCTTCTTGTTCATTCATGATTTCTT
>CAZBEL010000271.1:0-2852 GCA_964490885.1 uncultured bacterium | reverse complement strand
CGTATCATTTCGGGAGAGAGTGGGCGAATAAAGGACAACGGTTACCGTTGTATCGAAGATAGTATCCCGTCTGGACTTAAGGAATCCAAAGGTAGTATCAAACTCAACATCATACCCTTTGGAAATATTAACCGTGATGGGGTGTTCTAACAGTGTAAGAGTACGTTCACCAAGGTAGGTGGAATCAGCGGTGAGCGAATCCCGTACGGCATTTACCACACTTAATGCCCATAAACCATTTTCATCGTATTGGTCGGTTAATTCCCGGTAGAATGTCTCTACATTAAAGACATTTTCCATGTTAAACCGGCTCAAGTTTTGGTACTTCTCTTCTTCATCCCAGATCGCTCGGGGCACATAGATAGTGATCACCATAAACAATAGAGCTAAAACAATGGCTAACTCTAATAAATCGGAATACAGTTGTCGTTTGCGTTCGTCCAAGTGGCTGCTCAGGTTAGAGTGTTATATACGGTTTTATTTTATCCAGTGTTTTCTTGCCGATGCCTTTTATCCGGCCTAATTCCTCAATCTGTGTAAAAGGACCGAAGTCCTGCCGATAGCGGAGTATCCGGTCGGCAGTCACCGGCCCTATGGCTGGTATGGTCATCAATTCGGCCTTATCCGCTGTATTGATATTGACTAATTTTACAGCCGCTGCGGGATTACTTTCATTAGTTTTACGTTCTACATTAAGAGATTTAGACTGCATAGACGCCCACGATTGGGACGATAGGCTATCGAAAGTGGCTATTTCGGTCTTTAACTCAAGATCGGATCCTTGTTGAAAAACCCCTAGATGACGCAATCCACCGATGATTAATCCCACGGCGAGGGACAAACCTAAAAACTTCAATACCAGCTTTTCCTGTTTCGTAAAAAGAGTCACCTACAGTTTAACTTTCTTAAACACTGTTTTCGGACTGCCATTCGCTTTGGCTAATTCCTGGAATAATTCTTTCTGTTTCCTCGTTAAGGACCGTGGGGTAGCAACTTGAATTTTTATCAATTGGTCACCCCGGCGTGAACTGCGTAAACGGGGGAATCCTTTCCCCCGCATCCGCAACATCTGCCCGGACTGGATACCGGGGGGAATCTTCAAACTGGCATGTCCGTCAATCGTAGGAACCTTTAAGTGGCATCCCAAAGCTGCCTGGGAAAAGGTGATCTCTGCTTCTAAAAGTACGTCGTCACCATGACGTACAAAAAAAGGATGTTCTTTCTCTTCGAAAAATACGATTAAATCGCCGGCTGGTGCTCCCCGGGGCCCTTTATTCCCCTGCCCGCTTAATGTCATATAGTTCCCGCTGGCAACGCCCGGTGGGACCTTCACCTTAATCTCCTTGGTCTTGCGTACCAATCCATCATTGCAACGAGGGCAAGGGGTCTCGATGACCTGCCCACTTCCCTGGCAAACCGGACACTCCCGTTCCACTACCGATTGAAAAATAAAGGATTGGGACATCTGGCGAACCCGTCCGATCCCACCGCACTGTTTACAAGTGGAAGGACTCGTACCTGGTCGAGCGCCGGTACCATTGCAGTAATCACACACCTCTAAACGTTTAACGCGAATACTTTTCTCGGCCCCGGCGACAATTTCTGAATATTCCAGGGGAAGAGTTATGCGCAAGTTACTGCCGCTGCGGACCCGCGAACGGCGACGGCCGCCACCACCAAAAAAACTGCTGAATAGATCATCCCCACCAAACATATCCATGGCCTGGCGAATGGCATCTTCCATAGACATGTGGAAACCACTGGTGTCAAACCCGCCCGCGCCAGTGTCTCCTAACCCCACTCCCGCATGGCCGAATTGATCGTATTGGGACCGTTTTTGGGGATCACTTAATACGGCATAGGCTTCAGCTGCTTCCTTAAACTTTTTCTCAGCTTCACTATCGTCGGGATTTCGGTCGGGATGATATTTTAAAGCTAACTTACGGTAAGCTTTCTTAATCTCCTCCTGAGACGCATTGCGATCGACCCCCAGGACCTCATACAAATCTCTCATTTTTTATTAACAATCACCTTGGCATGGCGAATGATACGGTCCTTATAACGATAGCCTTTTTGAAAAACTTCTAAAATTTCATTGTCCTCTTTCCCAGCTTCTGTGCGCACCATTAAGGCATCATGTAATTCAGAATCCAATTGGGTCCCAGGTTCTCCGAATGCTTCCACCCCGCGTTCAAGCAATATTTTCTTAATCTTATTAATAATAAGCGTGATGCCTTCGCGAAAAGAATCAGATTGTTTATTGCCATTGGTTTCCAGCGCCGCTACCATTCGTTCTAAATCATCCATTATCGTGAGTACATCTTTGATAACCGTCTCGCCTTCATACTTTAAAAGTTGGATGATCTCCCGCTCCTTGCGTTTTCGGAAATTATCGAATTCGGCCTTCAGGCGCAGATTTTTGTCTTCTAATTCAGCAATCCTCTTTTCCAGTTCGGCGATCTTTTTCTGTTCCCGCTTGGAAGTACTACTGCCTTTCTTTGATGTTTTGAGTTTAGATGCAGCGGATTTCGCCTTCCCTTTAGGGGACCCTTTTGCAGCTGTCTTAGTAGACATGTTTCATAATCTCCGAAAAGTTTTTCAGGATGGTTAGAATCGTCGGATAAGGAATCCTCAAGGGCCCGATCACCCCTAACTGGCCAGTTAGATTCACATTTTCAAAGGTGGTGGCCATCACCGTGCACTGTTTTAATCGTTGATCGGCATTCTCCTGACCAATCGTGACAATGTCCATTTGTGTGGAAGTTGTTCTGGGAAGCAATTCCAGAGGATTAATGTCCTCTAATGCAGGTAAAGTTTTCTGCAAGTTGTCAATCTGTTGAAATTCGGGATAG
>CAZBEL010000270.1:0-2857 GCA_964490885.1 uncultured bacterium | reverse complement strand
GGCAGAATCAGTAAAGTGTACACGGGGAATAAATGTGCTTCGGGAACGGGGGAATTTTTCCTAAAGCAGACCCGCCGCATGGATGTGAAGCTTGAAGAAGCCATTCAGTTTTCCGAGAATGAGGAACCCTACCATGTTTCTGGCCGCTGTTCTGTGTTTTGTAAAAGCGATTGCACGCACGCCACCAACATTGGCATTCCTAAAGGTCAGGTGGTGGCTGGGTTGAGTAAAATGATGGCCGAAAAGGTGTTAGAATTATTGAAAAACACACCGAAACAACGCATCATGATGGTGGGCGGTACGACACGGATCCCGGTGATGGTGGACTATCTGAAACAAACCATCGAACATTTAACGATTCCTTCTGAGGCGGTCTACTTTGAGGCGTTAGGGGCGGCCCTCTGGGCTTTGGAGCATCCTTCCGAATCTACCCATAAAACCCAAAAATTATTTACCACCCATTCGTCGCAGTTTGATTACCATCCGCCCTTGAATAAATTCGTAGACCGAGTGACCTTTGCTTCCATGGAACGGGGCGTTCCTGAACCTGGAGATGTGTGCATCCTTGGTCTGGATGTGGGCTCCACGACAACGAAAGTCGTCTTAATGCGGGAACGGGATGAGAAAATATTGCTCAGCGAATACTTGCGGACCAACGGCGATCCCATTACTGCCTCGCGCAACTGCTACCGTTCGCTTCTCGAACAACTTGACGGCTTGGAGATTAAAATCCGTGGGTTAGGCGTGACGGGCTCCGGTCGCAAGATTGCCGGTTTACACGCTCTCACCGATGGGGTGATCAACGAAATCATCGCCCATGCCGTAGCCGCCTGTCATTTTGACCCCGCCGTGGATACGCTCTTTGAAATCGGTGGTCAGGACGCTAAGTACACCTACATCACCAATGGGGTGGCTAGTGATTATGCCATGAATGAAGCTTGTTCCGCCGGGACCGGTTCCTTTTTGGAGGAGTCGGCCAAAGAAACCCTGGGGATTGCCATGGAAGACATCGCCGATTGGGCGTTGAAGGGTACGCGCCCCCCGAACTTTAACGACCAGTGCGCGGCCTTTATTTCTTCAGATATTAAAAACAGCTACCACGAAGGGATTCCCAAAGCCGACATCGTGGCTGGATTGGTGTATTCCATTTGCATGAATTATGTGAACCGGGTCAAGGGCGCTCGGCCCGTGGGAAAAAAGGTCTTTATGCAGGGAGGCGTTTGCTACAACCGTGCGGTCCCCATTGCCATGGCAGCCCTTTCAGGGAAGGAGATCATTGTGCCACCTGAACCGGGCCTTATGGGCGCTTATGGGGTGGCTTTAGAGGTGAAGCATCGTCTTCAACAGGGTCTTTTAGCGGAACAGTGGTTTGACCTAAAAACGCTCCTTGACCGGGAAGTGAATTACAAGGCGACCTTTAAGTGCACCGGCGGGAAAGAGAAGTGTGATCTGGCCTGTACCATTAATCGGATTGTCATTGAGAATAAGACCTATCCGTTCGGTGGGGCGTGTAACCTGTATTACAACCTCCGGAATAAGGTAAAGATCAGGGCCGGGGATCACGATTTGGTTGTGACCAGGCAAAAATTGGTGTTCGAAGAATATGCTCCAGATTTAACAGACTTGCCTCCGGATGCCCCTACGGTAGGATTGTCACGATCCTTTTTAACCAATACTTATTATCCTTTATTCGCAAACTTTTTCTCTGCGCTGGGTTACCGGCCGGTGTTGGCTGAAGAGGTCACTAGCGAGGGGATCGACATGGTGGCCGCCCCGTTCTGTTATCCGTGTGAAATTGCCCACGGCTATTTTTACGATCTGCTGCAAAAAAAGCCCGATTACCTTTTCCTGCCTCATATCACGGGTGTGCACGTAGCAAATAATAAAGAGGAAAATTCCCGCACTTGTCCCTTATTGCAAGGGGAGGCTTACTACTTGAAAAGTGCTTTCGAAGCGTCGCTGGGTGAATTTGAGGGAATTTTAACTCCCGTGTTGGATTTTTCTGATGATCTGGAAGTCCTACGCGATCAATTCCTGACAATGGCCCGCACCTTAAAGCGAAGCCGTAGCGCTGTTCGGAAAGCTTTTGAACAGGCCTGGGAAGTACAAGAAACTCTCCAGCAACACTTGCACCGACTGGGTGAAGAAGCGATTCGGGAGTTAGAAGCTGACCCCGAACGCATTGGTGTGGTGCTCTTTGGCCGGCCCTATAATGCGTATGCTCCTGAGGCCAATAAGGGAATCCCCCATAAATTCGCCTCCCGCGGGATTACGATCATTCCGGTGGATTGCCTGAATCTCTATTCTTACGAGGGGAAAGATCACATGTACTGGTCCATGGGGCAACTTAATTTAAAAGGCGCCCACTACATCAAGGATCACACTCAGCTTTTTGGCACTTACATCACGAATTTTTCCTGTGGCCCAGATTCCTTTATTGTGGGGTACTTCCGGGACATTTTAGGGTCGAAACCTTCGTTGACGTTGGAGCTGGATAATCACACCGCGGATGCCGGGTTGGAAACGCGTATCGAGGCCTTTTTAGACATTGTCGCCCGATACCGGAAATTGCATAAAGCGAAAAAGGTAACGACTAGCAGGAAACAGTTTCGACCCGCCCGGTCGGTTTTGCAGGATAATGAGTTTCTCATTTACACTTCCCAGGGAGAATGTGTGAATTTATTTGATCCCCGGGTACGAATGGTATTCGCTTCTATGGGACCCTTTGCCAGCCAGGCGATTGCGGCCGCATATCGTAGCCAGGGAATCCGTACGGTGGTGCTACCGCCCACGACGGAAGAGGACTTAAAACTGGGGCGAGCGAATACGACCTGTAAGGAATGTTTGCCCCTACAAC
>CAZBEL010000269.1:0-2857 GCA_964490885.1 uncultured bacterium | reverse complement strand
CAGAAACCCGCTTATGCCAATGAGTATAAACCCCAATAAGGCACTCTTGAAATCACCCCCAAAACAGCCTCCCACGAACTGAATGATCCCGGCAATAGCCAGGACTGTGGCAGTAATGATCCTTAGCATGTTAGGACTCCTTTCTTTTGTCTTCCATTTGATTGATAATGTGAGTTGCAAGGATTGTGGCCCTTTCAAGGCCCTCCTGGTAGAGCGTTCTATCTCCCCGACTCCAACTGGCCACGTAACTCACGTCATAAGGGGCCAGGCTCAACCCAAAACGACTGGCCACGATCATGGCGCTGGTTTCCACCACACACTCTTCGTAAGCATAGGTGTGGCCCTCATGGGTCCTGGTGAATAGGTCCTCATACAAGGCATGACCAAACTCATGGGAGAGGGTCTTAAAGAGCTCCCCCCTGGAGATATCCCTGGTAGCAACTAGTTCGATGCGGTTGCTAGAAGGTGAGTAAGCTCCGTAAGTGTTGGGATTACTGAACGCTCCAGCCACCCGGTCTACTTCCTGGTAGTCGATTCCACGGCGTTTGACCACCTCGACCAATTGCTTCAATACCCGGGTTGCCTGGGGGGAATCGTCCCTTATGCGCCTTTGATCCAGTTCGGGAAGTGGTTCACCTTCCGTGTCGGAGATATCAAATACATGGACAATGGGCCACCAGGTTCGTTCAGTAATTTCCACGGTACCATCGTCCAAAACCTCTTCCCGGGTGATTATGCGGGGATGACCGAAGATGGCAATGGATTTGGCACCCCGCTTCACATGACGATTAAACTGCTCTTGCCAGGTACGAAAGCCAGCCACCCTGGTAGCATCGGGTCTTTGGAGGGTAATCAGCATTTGGTTATGGAAGGAGTACTTATGGAATCTGGCCATGGTAGCCAGGTACTCCTTGAACCGCTCACTATTAAGGGTAGCCTCAACGGCTGACTGGACCTTGCGGGAGAGACTATGAATCGTCTCTTTGGGTTTATAGGTTCGTTTCATGATGCACCTCCTTAATGGAAAAGGGCACGCTAAGGTGCCCTTACCTGCTGTTTGACATTCTTAAAAAGAGTAATTTGACCTGGTCAAATGGCTGAACTAACCAACGACTTCTCCTGGTCCTTCACGCGTCATCGTACTTTTGAGACTTGTCGGCGGAAGTACTACTATGCCTATTATGGATCTTGGGGAGGTTGGGAAGAGGGAGCCGATGAACGCACCAAGCTTTTGTACCGGCTTAAGAAGATCACAACCGTGCCCATGCTAGTGGGGGATATTGTTCACCAGGTGATCAATGCTTCCCTGGATTACCTCGGTGGACACGCTGAATATCCCCTGGAAAAGGCTGAGCAACGGGCCATTGATCAATTCAAGCAGGCCTGGCGGGAATCCAAGGAGAAAGCCTGGAAGAAAAGTCCTTCCCGGGCAACGAACCTGTTTGAACATTATTATCAGGAGGAGTTATCCCAGGAAGCGTTGCTGGAGTTCCGGGATGCCCTGGTGGAAAACGTTCACGGTTTCTACCATTCAGAATCCTACGGTTTTATCAAGACCATCTCTAAAAGGGAGTGGCTCACTAAGGAGAAGCTTACGACCTTGGATGTGGATGGCATCCCGGTATGGGTGAAGTTGGATTTTGCGGCCCGGTACGGAAACCGGGTATATATTTATGATTGGAAAACAGGGAGGGTGGTCAAGGAAGACGAATTACAACTCGCGGTCTATGCCCTCTATGCCATGGAGCACTGGGGAGTTCAAATAGAGGACTTGCGGCTCTTTGATATATATTTGCGCAAGCAATTGCCGGTGAAGGTCAAGGTGAACCAGAGCCATATTCTACAGACGGAACAGTTAATCCATCGGAGTAGTAATGCCATGTTGAACCTCCTGGAAGATGAATCCAGCAACCTGGCTCGGGAGGATCAATTTCCCCTCATTGACAACCCCAATATTTGCCGTAGATGTAATTTCAAAGCCGCGTGTTACGGTGATCATTGGGCCGATTTATAGCCTTAAATTGCAGCTATATTACAACCATCGGTGAAATCCTCGTCGGTAAACGCTGGCCTGTAAAGCTAGAGGTCGCGGGTTCAAGTCCCGTCAGTCCCACTCTTCGAACCCCCCCCTTCCCCTGCCTGAAGAGTCGGACTGGTCATCGAGAAACAGGGAGATATTTATTACTTTCCAACTTTGCCAGAAAGTGACAAAAAGCGCTAAAATAGACCGAATTTGATAAAGAAATAGCACAGTTATAGCACACTTCATATTTAAGATCGTTGGTACCAAGGGAATATTTAACCAATAGGGATATTAAGGTTACAATTGTCTATTCTGTATACAGAATATTACCTACTGACTCGGTCATTAGATTATAACCCTGGGTTGAAATGTTGTGATATTTGTTCAATAATGCGTCCCTAAATTCATGAGACTGTTTTGGTTTTTTAGGATGGAGTAGTGTATAAGAATAAATTCCGATTAATAATTATATTACAGCTCTAATGCCAAATTGAGAACCTGAATGAACACTATTAATGTTTGGAATATATTATTGAATCTCTCGATAAAATATAATAAACTAAATTAAAAACAGAGTGGAATGGACAGAACATACCATAAAATAATGATATTAATGTTAATATTCTGTATCGGACTAAAATTGATGGGGACACAGAGGAAGTCCAACAAGATAGAAGGTACACAAAAGGATATTACTCAACAAACACTTGATAGCTTAAGAGCTGCAATAACTTTTTATACCGAATACAATAACAACAGTGATAAGAAGGAGCGAAATGTTGGAACCTGGACAAATTATTTTAACGGTAATAAGATTGTTAGCATAGCAATAGT
>CAZBEL010000268.1:0-2862 GCA_964490885.1 uncultured bacterium | reverse complement strand
TTCCTCAGTGGGGAGAGTCCCCTCATCAAACGCCAATTGCGCTTTGAACCGCGCCCCTTCAGGACCAACCCGCCGTCGGCCGACCTTACCAATGCGTTTCAACTCCCCTTCCACCAACTGCAAATTCAGATTGGTAAAATCTACATCGCTCCCGTTTTTCACGAACGCCTCTGTGAGGAGCGTCGCCTGGGTCCCTTCAGGTTGGACGATTAACCGGTAGACAGCATCCCAATCGAAACCCTCAGTAAGATATACTAAATCCCCTTTTAGCACTCCTGGCTGAGCAGGACGAATATCCCACTCCAATGTGGGGTAGAATTGGGGTTGATCTACGATACCCTTAACCAAGAGATAATCGATACGCTCCCGGGGAATAATATAGACCTCTTTTCGGCTTTGAACGGTAATGGTCGTGGGGCTCAATTCTAACAGGTTCCCTATCACCTCTTTACCGTTCTGGACGCGAATAGTGACCTCTTTTCCGATCTGTTCCTGGAAATAAGCCGTACCTGAGAACACTTTCCCCACATAACGTTGGCGTAAGATCGAAGCCCCATCCAAGGTCAAAAAAGGCGAATCTAACATCAACCCGCGCGGCAAGTTCCCCTGGCGAATGGTTGTGCGCCCACCTGCAACGGTCCATTGCACCGGCTGCTTCACCAACGCGTAACTATCCTTGTAAATCGTCATAGTGGCTCGATCGGATTGACTAAACCCGAGTGCTACCAAAAGAAAAAGGTTCAGAATTCGTTTCATTGCAGCATCTCCAGATTAGATTTCACTTTTTCCAGTTCCGCAGAAAGGTTTTGTAATTTTTCACGTTCCCGTTCGATAACCTGGCGGGGGGCCCGGGTTAGGAAATTTTCATTAGCCAGTTTTTGTTCAATGCCCCGGACGTATCCCGTCACTTCATCAAAACGCTTCTTTAGACGCCGCTGTTCCAACTCCAAATCAATTAAACCCTCCAGTGGCATATAAATCTCCATCTCACCAGTGACGGCCACCGCCGAGTGGGGCGGCTTTATGGCTTCTGGATCAATAGTAATGTCATGAACCCGGGTGAGGGATTGAATGATATCTAAATAATCATGGATCAACTTAGCATTATCACCCGCAACCTTAATAACCACTTCACCTTTACGACCCGGTGGTACATTCATCTGGCTGCGGATGGTACGAATCCCTGTGATGACCTCTTTTAAAATCTCCATTGGTGTAAGGGCAGTGGGTGCCTCCCAGGTTTCAGGAGAGATGGGCCAGGGAGCCACGATGAGATCGGGCTCTTCGGGTGCTTTAAAATGTTGCCATAGTTCCTCGGTGATAAAAGGAGCATAAGGATGCAACAGAGCCAGGATGTTCTTTAAGACTTGCACGGCCACGAAACGGGCCTGGTGGGCTTTTTCCGGATCGGCCCCCTGGAATCTGATTTTGGCAATCTCAATGTACCAGTCACAATAATCGCTCCAGGTAAATTCGTAGATCACTTTGGCTGCTTCGTTAAAATGAAAGCGTTCTAACTGCTCATCCACCCGCAGAATCGTCTGGTTCAGCCGATGCAAAATCCAGCGTTCGGGCAAGTCTAACCCTTCATGGTCCAGCTCTTCCAAGGGAGTCCCTTCATCCCCCAAATTCATAAGCACGAAACGGGTAGCATTCCAAAGCTTATTCATGAAGTTCCGTCCTACTTCTAGGCGGTTCGTGGAAAAGAGCACATCCAAGCCCTGGGGCGCCATGAGCATGATCCCCATTCGGACGGCATCGGTCCCGTACTGGTCAAACAGGTCAAAGGGATCAGGGGAATTCCCCAGGGATTTACTGAACTTCCGTCCCTGTTCGTCCCGCAGGATGCTGGTAAAATAGACGTCCTTAAAAGGTGGCTCGCCCATAAACTCGTACCCTGCCATGATCATACGCGCCACCCAGAAAAAGATAATGTCAGGACCGGTCACCAGCACGTCGGTAGGATAGAAATAGTGTAGCTCTTCACTCTCGTAAGGCCAGGTATGTACAGCAAAAGGCCACAACCACGAACTGGCCCAGGTATCCAACACATCCGGATCCTGTTCAATATCGGCCCCACCACAATGGCTGCAAGTTTTGGGAGGCTCTACCTGGACCATGACGTGTTCACAACTGTGGCAAGTAAACACAGGAATACGATGGCCCCACCAGAGCTGGCGGCTAATACACCAATCCTTAATATTCTCCATCCAGTGATTGTAGGTCTTCACCCAGTGGGCAGGATGAAACCGGATTTTACCAGACGCCACCGCTTCCAGGGCCGGTTTTGCCAACTCCGTCATCCGGAGAAACCATTGATCCGAAAGGTAAGTCTCTATAGGAACGTGGCCCCGTTCCGAGTAGCCTACCTTGTGGGTGTAATCCTCTACTTTCTCTAATAAACCCTGGGCTTTCAGATCGGCAATGACCGCTTCTCGCGCCTTTTCCCGGGTCAATCCCTGATATTTATTAGGGACGTTTCCATTCAAAGAGGCATCGGGATTTAAAATATTGATGATCTCCAGGTGATGAGCTATTCCCATGGCATAATCGTTGGGATCGTGGGCGGGAGTGACCTTCACACATCCTGTACCAAACTCCGGGTCAACAAAATCGTCGGCGATGATAGGTAATTCCCGACCGACTAAAGGAAGTCGAGCTTTTTGGCCAACGAGGTCTTTAAAACGCGGGTCATGAGGATTCACGGCAATGGCCGTGTCCCCTAACATGGTTTCCGGGCGTGTGGTCGCCACCTTTACAAACCCGTCACGGCCGATCAAAGGATAACGTAAATACCACAACTTCCCCTGTACCTCCCGATAAAGGACCTCCTCATCGGAAATCGCCGATTGGGAGACGGGA
>CAZBEL010000267.1:0-2898 GCA_964490885.1 uncultured bacterium | reverse complement strand
TTCTATCTTCCTTGTTTAGAGCTTGTACGTAAAAAGTGGGCATTAATGTTATCCAACGGGGTTTTGCTAATTATTACTCTATCCAATTACACTGGTCAACATGCTATAATACAATTTCACCTCTTCGTTCTTCAGGATTGTTTTCATCGGTTGCCGAAGCGTAACAACCGTAAAGCATTAGCTACCACCACCAGGGTACTCCCTTCGTGGAAAACAATCGCTATTCCAATACCAGCAATACCTAAGAGCGCCGTGGGTAACAGCAACCCAATTACGCCGAGGGATATCACCAAATTCTGCTGAATGATTCGACGGGCCTGCCGGCTGAGGGCAATGGCAAAAGGCAATTTGGACAAATCATCTGCCATGAGGGCAACATCGGCGGTCTCCAGTGCCACATCAGTACCGGCACTGCCCATGGCAATTCCCACCGTGGAGGCGGCCATGGCTGGCGCATCGTTGACACCATCGCCCACCATGGCAACTTCCCCATATTTAGCCATCAGGTCACGGATAGCGGTCACTTTATCATCGGGGAGTAGGTTGGCGTAGTACTCACTAATCGCCACTTCCTTGGCGATGGCTGCGGCAACTCGTTCATTGTCCCCCGTGATCATAATCGTTTTCTTAATTCCTAATTGCTGAAGTTTTAATAAAGTCGTTTTGGTCTCCGCCCGCGGTCGATCAGCTAGGGCTAAAATCCCTAAATACTGGTTGTCAGCCATGACCAGCATGGTCGTTTTACCGTCCGCTTCCAAAGCTGCAATCTTATCAGTAATCTCGTCTGGTACAGCGTCAAAATCCGATTCGGTGAAAAGTCTTAAATTTCCCACTTTAACAAGTTTTCCATCGAGCATACCGGTTACTCCACAGCCCGTATGCGACTGCATATTCCCAACCTCTGGTAGGGACAGCTTGCGTTGGTTGGCCAGAGCCAGTACTGCTTTAGCCAAAGGGTGTTTCGACAGACTTTCCACGGCGGCAGCCGTCCGAAGAAGCGTGGTTTCGTCAGTCCCATCAAAGGGGATTATATCCGTCACCTGGGGTTTCCCAGCCGTTATGGTACCGGTCTTATCGAAGGCAATAGCATCCAGGTGACCGAGATTTTCCAAGTGAATACCCCCTTTTACTAAAACCCCATTCCGGGCAGCCTGGGCAATACCAGAAAGAATAGTCGCTGGTGTAGCAATAGCCAGTGCACAGGGAGAAGCGGCTACTAACATGGTCATTGCCCGAAGAAAAGCCTCACCGAAAGTCAAAAGGCCCACCAGGGGGGGCACAACAATAACCAAAAGGACGGTAGCCAACACTACCGGCACGAATATCCTTTCGAAGTTATCGGTGAGCAATTGTGTGCGTGACTTCTGCGTCTGGGCTTCTTCCACCATGCGAATGACCCGAGCCAGGGTAGTATCTTTAGCCAATTTGGTCACTTCAATTTCCAGGGTGCTCTCCCCATTGACTGTTCCGGCAAACACCTGGTCGTCCACTGCTTTTTCTACCGGGATGCTCTCACCAGTAATAGGGCTCTGATCTACTGCTGATTGTCCCTCCACCACCTGTCCGTCGATGGGAATACGCTCACCTGGACGAATGAGAACCCGATCTCCCCGGATTAACTCCTTTACATTCACCTCAACGACTTGACCATCACGGCGAACCTTAGCTGACTTGGGCGTGATTTCCCCCAAAGCTCGGATAGCCTTACGGGCACGACCCATGGCATAATGTTCTAAGGAGTGACCTAAACTGAACAAGAAAAGAAGCAAGGCGCCTTCGGCCCATTGTCCCAAAATACCAGCACCTATGGCGGCTATGACCATGAGTAAATCAATTTCAAAACGGAAGTGACGGGCTGCCTTAAGGCCGTGACGCGTGGCATCATACCCTCCGCTGATATAGGCTAAGAGGTACAAGGTCACCGCAACCCAGTACGAAAAACCAAACACTCTCTCACCCAAGAAACCGGTAAGCAAGAAAAAGCCAGAGAGTAAGGCCAAAACCAACTCCCAATTCTGGCGGAACCAATTGGTGGATTCCTTGGCCTCTACTTCATATCCCAGAGAACATACCCTATTAATGATTTCGTCACCAGAGACGACGGTGCTATCGTATTCTACACGCATCTTTTCGGCAGCGTAATTCACCGACACAACCAAGACACCTTTCATACGTCTGAGAATATGCTCAATACTGGTGGCACAATCCCCGCAATCCATATTGGTGATCCGCACGGTCTCATGGTGGTAACGCTCTGTGACGGCAGCGCCCTCTGCCTCCGCCCAACGCTCAACCTGGTTCAGGGAAACTAACTGGGGATTATAGTGCAGGCATAGACAGGCCTGACCGTTCTCCTGATGTACATGGGCTTTCTCAATGCCACGATGACCTCGCAGCCTTTCCACCAACCGCTCGATGCACTGATCCTGCTCGCTTTCCAGGTGGGGAAGTAAGAGCGGGATTTCCAAATGTAGAATCTGCTCGGATTTCATGTAATAAGCCTTATGTTGAAAAAGTGCAGAACCACAGGTATGTCAATACTCACTAGTATCCACGCTCTAATCACTGTTTAGTCCTGCTGTCGGCGTCCTTTTTAATCTCGTCCGCGTCTTGTGAATTTACCAATGGATTAATATGAAATTTTCCTGTTAAGTAACCGTTCAAACCTAAAGGTGCAGGTCACCAACCGTACAACTTTAAATGATTTTGTAATCAGAGTTATCTTATAGTGATTGAAGCAAAAGAATATTGGTACCATTCCCTCGTGAAATAGTTTCACTTCTTACCAAACAAGTCTCACCATTCTAGAATCTCGGTAAAATCAATTCCCCTTTCTTTGGAAAAATATGTCTAACTTTAACAAAAAGGATAATCGGTAATGAAAAAATTATCTCTTAT
>CAZBEL010000266.1:0-2902 GCA_964490885.1 uncultured bacterium | reverse complement strand
ATTAAGTTCATTATCATTTACTCGCTCTGGGTGGACAAGAAAAACTACCCTCTTTAACAATTTAGAAATGTTTCAGAGTACTTCTTAGAATAGATGGTTATCAAAAGGTGTTTTATTAAACCGTCAGGGATTATCATCAAAACCGCCTTTCTTAGGAAAAGAAACCTCCAAACAAATTCGATAGAGTATTATTTAAACGTTATTACCTATTCACTGTTCCATGACATATCACATTATTCTTTGTAAGTGAAATCAAGTAGAACTATAAATTATTCAATAATGGACTCTCTTGTGTAAAGTTGCTTAGAACATAAAAATACGGTTAACTTGGTTCCATGAGTAGCCATCAAGAACCGGAACAGGAGGCCCGTTATGTAGGTTTTTGGTTAAGAGTCCTGGCAGCGGTTGTTGATACGATCCTCTTATTGGCTATTATCCTCCCCCTTCTTTTAAAACTCTACGGTCTTGCATATTTCTTTGATAGAGAAACGATTACCGGTCCGTGGGGAGAGCTACTCACTTGGGTGTTCCCTGTAATAGCCATATTAGTCTTTTGGTTTTCCAAATCGGCCACCCCCGGTAAAATGGCAATTGGGGCTAAAATCGTTGACGCCCGTACCGGAGCGAAGCCAACTACTTTTCAGTACTTAATCCGTTATCTGGGATACTACGTTTCTACGCTACCTATGGGTCTGGGGCTCATCTGGGTTGCTTTTGACAAGCGTAAACAAGGCTGGCACGACAAAATCGCCCGCACCGTTGTAATCCACACTTCCACTAACGAGAAAAACCAACCTGTAGAACCCACCGATAACAAAGAGACTCGTTAGATCAACTTTCCAGTTCATCACGGAGTTTTAGACCCCACCTATCCAGAATCTTAGTAACCTTAAATTGGAACACTCGCTTCATGACTAAAAAATATGCCCTTATTACGGGTGCCTCCAGTGGACTGGGAGTCGACTTCGCCCGTCAACTATCTTCTAAAGGGTGGAATTTAGTTTTAGTAGCGCGCCGGGGACAGCGCTTAAACCAAATGAAACAGGAAATTCTCGCGGCTAATGATGTGGACATTATCATCCTTCCCATAGACCTGACCATAACTAATGCCCCTCAAAAGATTTATCAAACACTTCAGAATCAGGAGATTACTGTTGATATCCTCATTAACAATGCTGGAGCGGGACTGTATGGTCCCTTTCATCAAACCGATCTTCAACGCCAGCTAACCCTGCTACAATTGAATATGACCAGCGTTGTTCAGCTAACCTATTTCTTCCTCAATGATATGTTAAAGCGGCAAACCGGCCATCTACTCTTTGTTTCTTCTATAGGAGCCTTTCAACCTACCCCTTTGTATGCTACTTATACCGCAACGAAGAGTTTTATCCTTCACTTTGGGTTAGCTCTGCATCGCGAACTGCGTTCCACTGGCGTATCCAGCACAGTCCTTTCACCAGGAGTAACAAAATCGGAATTCTTAGCAGTAGCAGGGCAAAAACCCAACTTTTTTCAGCGCCTAACCATGATGGAGAGTTCCCGGGTGACTCAAATTGGGTTAGAGGCGATGTTTAAAAGGCGTGGGAGTGTAGTCCCTGGAATCGTGAATAAATTAACCGTTTTCTTTACCTATCTCCTCCCCCGTCGCGCTACAACTGCCATGGCCCACTGGGCTATGAAGGAAGACGAATAAATCCGTCTTTTTTCAATAATCTATAGTAAAGACTCCTGGCTATTTTTATATAGGACTGCCATATAGATCATAAGCAGTACTGTTCTCAATTTTTACCGAGATGAACGAACCCGTGGGGACTTCACCAGCTATATGCACCAGGTTATCTATCTCTGGCGAATCAAATTCTGTTCTTCCCAGGGAACCGTCTGGGCTGGTTTCATCCACGAGGACTTTCATGGTCGTCCCCTCTAAAGTAGCCTGTTTTTTAGCACTGATATCCGCTTGTAATTCTAAGACTGTAGCTTTGCGTTCATCCTTCAGATTACGGGGAACATCGTCGGGGAGTTGGGCTGCTAAAGTACCTTCCTCTTCAGAATATGTAAATACGCCCAGTCGATCAAACTGGATCTCGGTTACAAAGTCCAGAAGTTCCTGGAATTCGGCCTCGGTCTCGCCCGGATACCCAACGATAAGCGTTGTCCTTAAGCGAATGTCTGGAATGACTTTGCGTAATTGTTGGATTCGGTTTCGAATTCCCGCCTTGTTCAATCCTCGTCGCATTGAAGTAAGAATCCTGTCGGAAGCGTGTTGAACGGGGATATCCAAATAACGACAAACATGTGAAGCATCCGCCAGGGCAGAAACAATATTTCGGGAAAGATGGGCCGGATGAGTATAATGAATCCGAATCCAATACTCTTTTTTCGTAAGACCATCCAACGCGGTGATTACATCCGCCAGTGAGATCTTTTCCGGTAAATCCCAACCGTAAGAGGTTGTATCCTGGGCAATGACCAGCAACTCTTTAACGCCCATGTCGAGCAACTTTTGGGCCTCGGTTAAAATCTCGTCAAGGGGTCTACTCTTTTGTACGCCCCGCATGATGGGAATGCTACAAAAGGAACACCCGTTGTCACATCCTTCTGCAATGCGCAGGTAAGCATAATGCTTGGGTGTGAGTAATGAGCGGAAAAAACGAGGATCGTCCCGGCTATGGTCTTTACCGGTGAGGTAGGAAATGATTTCACGGTGGTTATGAGTGCCAAAAAAACGATCCACCTCGGGAATCTCCCGAGCCAACTCATCAGGATACCGTTCTGAAAGACATCCCATGACGACTAATTGTTTTAAACGTCCCGTCTTTTTCAACTGTGCCGCTTGGAGTACAACCTCCACGGACTCTTCTCGTGCCTCGTCAAGGAAACCACAGGTGTTAATGATTATGGT
>CAZBEL010000265.1:0-2914 GCA_964490885.1 uncultured bacterium | reverse complement strand
CTCCCTACACTCTGGAATACGTGGCAAAGTTATCCAAAGGTGATCCGGACGAATCCTTGCAGTCCCATCAAGATAAACTGCAAAAACTGGCCCAGTACTACATTGACCGGAATCGCAAGGTGGTGAGTTTCTGGACGATGGGAATGAACCAGCATACCCGCGGAACTTGGGTCAATGAACAGGCTTACATGGTCCATCTGTTACTGGGAAAACAGGCCAAGCCGGGGAACGGTGCCTTCAGTCTGACAGGCCAACCCAGCGCCTGTGGTACGGCCAGAGAAGTGGGAACCTTTGCTCACCGTCTACCGGCGGATATGGTGGTAAAAAATGCCAAGCACCGGGAATTATCGGAGAAGTTGTGGAAAATCCCCCCCGGTACGTTGAATCCGAAGGTGGGGTCCCACTACACCAAATTAATGAGGGACCTGGAGGACGGAAAAATAAAATGGGCCTGGGTCCAGGTGTGCAATCCCTGGCAAAATACTGCTAATGCCAATCACTGGATTAAAGCCGCCAGGGAAATGGATAATTTTATTGTGGTTTCCGACAGTTATCCCGGCATTTCAGTAAAAGTGGCCGATCTGATTCTTCCGTCGGCCATGATTTTTGAAAAATGGGGCAGTTACGGGAATGCTGAACGGCGCACTCAGCACTGGAGACAACAGGTCACCCCGCCGGGAAAGGCCATGTCCGATACCTGGCAGGCTCTGGAATTTTCCAAGCACATCAAACTGCGCGATGTCTGGAAAGAATGGAAAATTGATGATTCCCTGACCCTCCCCGATGTGCTGGAGGAAGCCAGAAAAATGGGATATAAGGAGGATGACACTTTATTTGACGTCCTTTTTGCCAATGAAGATGCCCGTCAATACAAGTGGCCGGACCCCATTGGCCAGGGCTTCCTGAATTCCGAAGCCGAAGGAGATAAACGTAATGTGGAAGGGTTTAAAGGTTATGGCTTTTTCATCCAGAAATACCTGTGGGAGGAGTACCGGCAGTTTGGCACTGGTCATCTGCATGATCTGGCTGACTTTGATACCTACCACAAAGTACGTGGATTGAAATGGCCGGTTGTAAATGGAAAAGAAACTCCATGGCGGTTCAATGTCCAATACGATCCGTACGTACAGCAAAAGGCACCCGGCCAAAATTTCGCCTTTTACGGCCCAGCTTTGAAAAAAATTCCCAAGGGAGACTTGACGGGTCCCAAGACGAAAGAAAAGTTCTCGCTGGAGAATAAAGCCAAAATTTTCTTCCGTCCTTACATGGAGCCCCCGGAAATACCTGATGGAACTTATCCCTATTGGCTTTCTACCGGAAGGGTGCTGGAACATTGGCACTCCGGGACCATGACCATGCGGGTACCTGAGCTCTACCGAGCAGTTTCAGAAGCGAAGTGTTTCATGAATCCAAAAGATGCCCAGAGAGAGGGTTTGAAAGATGGTGATATGGTGTGGGTTGAAAGTCGGCGGGGGAGAGTCAAAGCCAGGATCGAAACCCGTGGCAGAAACCGAACACCTAAAGGGTTGGTATTTATCCCCTGGTTCGACGAACGGGTCTTTATCAATAAGGTCACCCTGGATGCCACCTGTCCTATCTCCAAGGAGACGGACTTCAAAAAATGTGCGGTCAAGATCTATAAAGCCTGAAGGAAATGACTGCAAAGAAGTTTTCCCGGAAAGAACTGTTACAAAAATTCCTTCTGGGAACGGGTCTTGCAACGATGGGTGCGATTCCCTGGGCGGCATTCATCAGTGAATCCAAAGCTGCACCGCTGGTATTGCGACCACCGGGCGCACTGCCTGAAGCCGACTTTTTAAGGACGTGTATCCGTTGTGGTATGTGTGTGGAACAATGTCCCTATGATACGCTGAGATTAGCTGAACCCGGAGAGCAGAAGCCATTGGGAACACCCTATTTCATCCCCCGGGAAATTCCCTGTTACATGTGTGAGGACATTCCCTGCGTGGTCACCTGTCCCTCGGGAGCTTTGGATAAAAGCTCAGTGAGCTCTGATACGGGAGAGGGATGGCAGCTGGACATCAATCAGGCGCGAATGGGTGTTGCGGTGATTGACACACATTCCTGTATTGCTTACTGGGGTCTTCAATGTGATGCCTGTTACCGTGTGTGTCCCTTAATGGGAACAGCAATCACCCTGAAGAAAGAGAGAAATGAGCGCACCGGTAAGCACGCTCTGCTGACTCCGGAAGTGAACGGCGATATTTGTACCGGCTGTGGATTATGCGAACACGCCTGTGTCACTAAAAAAGCCTCCATACGTGTTTTAACACGCTCAGTAGCAACGGGGGAAGTGGATACAAATTACATCAAAAGTTGGGAACAGGAGGATGAATTCAGGCTGAGGGAAGCTTCGGAAGATGTGACTACTCATACTGAACGCAGTGCACAGGCTCCTGTGGATTACCTTAATGCAGAAGATCTGTTTGAACACGATGATTGAACTTCGCTCTATCCGTTTTCTGGTGGCCAGAAGAGTAACCCAGCTGCTGATCATCAGCTTGTTTATTGCAGCCAATTTGGGAGGAATTTCCGTACTGAAGGGGGATCTCAGCGGGGCCAAACTTTTGAATATTGTCCCCCTGGCTGATCCTTATGCGGTCGTACAAATGATTGTTGCCGGAGCAATGCCAGCCACTGATGTATTATTGGGTGCTGTGATCATACTGGCGTTTTATGCCCTCCTGACCGGTCGTGTATTTTGTAGTTGGGTATGTCCGGTGAATATGGTAACGGACCTGGCGAATTGGGTCCGTCGGCAGGTAAAGTTAAATGGAACAAGCAGGTTCATTAAGATCAGTCGCCACACCAGGTACTGGATTATCGCAGTGAGCCTGATTCTGTCCATCATCTTTCAGCTGCCTTTATTTGAAATGGTTAGTCCCGTCTCCAT
>CAZBEL010000264.1:0-2925 GCA_964490885.1 uncultured bacterium | reverse complement strand
ATGTATTATTGTACTATAATCGTAAAGAAAGTACAGACATATTATGTTGAAAACAATGACTATTTCAGAAACGGAAAAGATTTATCCAAGTTAATAAGAAATATTCAGGTGCATTCGGTTCATCTATCTACTTTAGTAATAAATCACTCTACCGTAACCATTTGTTCACGAGTAGAAAAATGATCCTACCCCACTCCCCTCGACCCAATAAATAACGCTTTTAATAAGCGTTATAGACTACCTTTATATTTTATTAAACCACATAAGTACACCCATGATCACAAAGCCCACAGCCGCCACTCGTTCTAAAATCCCTGTCGGCAGATGGGTTTGCAACCAGCCACCTACCAGGACCGCTAGACCCGTGAGAACGGCAAAGGCAATCATGGCGCCTATAAATACTTCCCAACCCGAATAACCTTTACCTTTTAGTGCTAATATGGCCAGCTGTGTTTTATCCCCCAACTCGGCAATAAACACGGCACCAAATGTTAACCAGAGTACTTTCATGGTAGTCGATTTCCCTTCTTAAATCAATGTTATTCAATTGCAACCACCTCAAATTTAGCGATAGCTAAGTTACCCTCACCATTCAATTTGATACCCACGTCACCGGGGGGTTGGGGCTTGGCATGTCCATGAAGCAGGAGTTCCCCATTAATGTAACCCTTAAAATGACTCCCGGCCCCTACAACCCGTAATGTATCCATTCCTTGCAATGAGACCGTTTTTCGATCCAGGATCCTCTTTTCACCAGCTACTACCCGACCAAGCAGGACATTACCTCTATTTACCGTTACATATTCGTAATTATCCTTATCCTGGACATGGTGAAGAACGCTCAAAGCACCCTGGAACTGTTCCCGGTTAAATATCAAATCCAATTGGACGCCATCAACCATATCTCCAACGGTAAAGAGCACTGGTCCCTCCCCTTCTACATGCAAGACGTCAGTCCCCGGTTCCATTCTTAATGATTCCTTATTCCCCTGGAGAAATTGAAACCCAGTGAAAGCCTTCTCAGGATCGCTCTGGGCCGGAATCCAGGTCAATGCTCCGTTTGCATAGCGCTGTAACCCGTTACTAGTCGCTGTTGCAAAGGGAGTTTCAACCGGAAGCTCTTTTTGAAGAGAAATCACACCTACTCCCTGCTCAAATACTAATCGGCCCCCGCGATCAGCTGTGAGAACTAACGTAACAAGACCAATAGTGCTCACGATGAAAATCAAAGGACGCCCCCAGACTTTCTGCCAGGTGGGAACCAGTTTCTGGATCATTAGTAAGGCAAACACCAGGGTAAAAATGAGGGCGGTCCATTGCGCCAGATCGGCATGCTGGTTAAGAATGGGAACTGTCTGAGGGGCGAATTCAAGGTCATCAGAGCCGAAACGCCCGGTAAGGAAAGCCACCCAAGCCGCTACCGTTCCCAGACCATATAACCAGTAATCAAGGTCTAACAAAAGGGAGAAACGAGGCCAAATGAAAGTGATAAGGTGGATTCCCCAGGCAAAGAGGAGTAGCACAATGGGGAAATGAATGATTAGGGGATGGACGTTAGGTAGCCACTCGGGTAGCAAAGCATTCACAGGCATTCACCTTTCAGTTATTCGGTTCTGCCCTTGGTAATAAAAACCCAGGATTGAAAAGTATGCTCAACGCTTCATCGTCAAACGCGATACGAGGAGATGTAAATTAAAGCTATTCCATCTTCATGGGTTTTAGTTCCATATTACACTCTGGGCAACGACCGGGTTCATCACTGCGCACGTGGCTATGGACCGGCATGGGGCAGCCGAAAAAGGCGGCCGTATCGGTAGCAGCCTCCACAACTTTAACCATGGCCATGTTACACTCCGGGCACTGACCGGGTTCGGTGGCATGGATATGCTTATGGGATTCCATGGGACACGTATAGTAGTACATGTTTTATTCTCCTTTACTTACGGTTTATTCTTCCCTCCCGGTAATCACGGAAATAACTATCTTACAAGGAGCGGAAGCAGTTCCAACGATGATTCCCCAACCGCACAATGGGAAATCACGATTCAAGGGACTGTTAAGCCGGAATGTTATTTACTCTCCGTCTTTGTCACTTTAATGGAACTGACAATTTTCTCAAATTTCTGGAAATTTTCCATGGATTCGAAGTAATGCACCTCGCCGCTGGGTAAGGCCCCGATTACGGCCGTGGCTTTATCAACTTTAGCGCCACTAATGGGATCCACAGCAACACGCATCTGGGGATCCTCCATCAACTTGGCCTGGCAACCACCGCAACAACCGTAATAAGTCTTTCCATCAACAACGGCCGGCATGAGCTCCCGATCAAAAAGACGATCGGCTCCCATCCCCATGCAGACATATTTAGCCTCCACCTGGGTCAGGGTCATGGTCCCAGCCTGGTCACCCGCTACAGCAGCTTTTTCCTGATGGTTCATATTCATGCCTTGCTGGTGATCCATGTTCATACCTTGATGGTCCATATTCATGTTCTGGGCTGTTAGCACAACCATGCCACCAAAGACGACACTTATCAAGGAGCGTACTAGAATCTTCATTAGACTTCCTTTCTGTTTGTTTTCTATTCCCCCGAAAAGTTTTTTATGCCCGACCACAGTTAAGAATTTGATATTTCTAAACCGCACATCACTATTTGCTAAGGTGGCACGTTGTGTAGGCTTGCAGAGATAGTGGTATTCCCCCATAACCTAGATCGGAACTTCCAGCGGAACGATTTGGCTGGCCTAGTCAAGGCCACGATTCCAAGACAAATGGATTGAATGTTACAGCCGTTCCACAACAGCTTTTAATTTAGCCTGCACTTCCTGGGCAACCGACCCGAGGGAAGGGTTCTCAATGGCCTGCATAGAAGCCACGGGATCCACTGCTGCGACCTTGATTTTACCCGGCTCTTGTTCAATCACC
>CAZBEL010000263.1:0-2930 GCA_964490885.1 uncultured bacterium | reverse complement strand
CCCATCCATCCGGTCATATGCATCGTTTACTCCTTATCTCGTTTTAGCCGAAAGCGCTACAACAAGCCCCCCAACCCAGAGAATCCCTTAAACATACCAGTAGAAAAGGATCACTCCTCTTAATTGTTCTACCTACCTAACAGGGACACGTGGATCAATCTTAATCCACAGCCTTACCATGCTTATAATAGAGCTTTAAGATCAAGCTTGAACATTCCCCAGAGTACTACACTTTAGTACCGGGGCAATACCTAGTTATTTTTTATCTTTATCGGGATGGTGTTCACCTTTTTCATCACCGCTCATCCCTTGCATACCACCTTTCATCATTCCTTTCATGTCACCCATATCACCTTTCATCATCCCTTTCATATCGCCCTTCATCATTTCACATTTATCCATATCGCCCATGCCACCTTTCATCTTCTTGCACTTTTCACCGTGCATGCTACCCATCATCATGTCACTAGAGCACCCAGACATACCATGCATTCGTTGCATCATCATTTGACCTGTATGGGGTTTAGAGAAATGTCCATCTTCCCAGTAGCGTACGGTGTAATATCCCGCACAAAGGAGGATGATGAAGGCAAAGACAATGATGAAGTAGCCCAGAAAAGTCCCAAAGCCTTTCAGGTTGTTGGCCTCACTGTTTTTCGTCTTCAACAGGACCCAAAAACCGATTCCTAAGGCGATTAAGGTCAGCGCAAAGGCTGCATCTGCTAGAAACATCATGATCTGTCTCCCTTTCTATTCTATGTGTTGATTTTCAAAGTCACCGTTATTTACTACTATTTCCATAACGGTTGCTTTTTTAGCCATGGCAATTCTGTCCGGCGGGGTTATTCGCAACCCAATTGTGAAACACCAAATCAGAATTGCCATCCTAATCTTTTCCTCTATTTAGAGTGGTAATCTCCGTAACCGTAGGGCATTTCCGATGACGGAAACGGAGCTGAAACTCATAGCCGTAGCTGCAATAATAGGGCTCAACAGCAACCCAAAGAAAGGATAAAGTACGCCCGCTGCCAGGGGAACCCCCAGAGAATTATAGGCAAAGGCCCAAAAGAGGTTCTGGCGGATATTGCGCATGGTTCCACGACTTAGATGCACAGCACGGACAATGCCCTGTAAATCACCCTTCACCAGGGTGATCCCGGCACTTTCAATAGCCACATCCGTTCCTGAACCCATGGCAATCCCCACGTGGGCTTGAGCCAATGCGGGGGCATCATTAATTCCGTCGCCAGCCATGGCAACAATCTTACCCTGATCCTGTAACTTCTTAACAATCTCATTTTTCTTTTCCGGGAGCACGTCAGCTATGACTTCATCGATATTTAGCTGTTTGGCCACTGCCTCGGCAGTGGCGCGATTATCCCCGGTGAGCATGACAACCTTAATTTTCTCCTTCTGTAACTTCCTAATGGCGTCGGGAGTTGTCTTCTTGATGGGGTCAGCAATGCCCATTAGTCCGGCAATTTGCCCATCTACAGCCACGAAAATCACCGTCTCGGCTTTATTTCTTAATTCATCGGCACTGCGGGCTAACTCTCCTACATCGACACCTAACTCGTCCATTAACCGCATATTGCCCACAGCAACCACGCTTTTACCCACCATACCGCTGATACCTTTCCCGGTGATAGACTGAAAATCATTCACTTTAATGAGTTCCAGACCCTTTTCCTGGGCCTTTTTTACAATGGCTTCTCCTAAGGGGTGTTCACTGGCTCGTTCCAGACTGGCAGTGTAGCGTAAAAGGTCATCTTCCGATAACTGTCCGGTACTTTTAATTGTAACCAATTGAGGCTTTCCTTCCGTGAGGGTCCCGGTTTTATCCACTACTAACGTATCCACCTTTTCCATTGTCTCCAAGGCTTCAGCGTTTTTAATCAACACGCCCCCCATGGCACCCCGGCCGGTCCCTACCATGATGGACATGGGGGTAGCCAATCCTAGGGCACACGGGCAGGCGATAATTAAGACCGCAACCGCGTTTACCAGGGCATAAGCCATGCGGGGTTCTGGACCAAACAGACTCCAAACCACAAAGGTAAGGATACTGATGATGACCACCGCAGGAACAAAATAAGAAGAAACCTTATCAGCCAAGCCCTGAATTGGGGCGCGGCTTCGTTGGGCTTCACTAACCATTTGAACAATGCGAGCTAGCAAGGTATCACTACCCACCTTTTCCGCGCGCATCAAGAAAGTTCCGGTTCCGTTTACTGTGGCGCCGGTTACTTTATCACCACTTGATTTTTTAACCGGAAGGGGCTCACCTGTAACCATGGATTCATCCAGGGTACTGTTCCCTTCTACGATTTCACCGTCTACCGGCACTTTTTCCCCGGGACGGACACGGAGCAAATCACCCACTTGGACATGATCCAAGGGGATATCTTCTTCAACCCCGTTATCCCGGACGATACGGGCAGTTTTAGGAGCCAGGCCCAGCAAGGCTTTAATGGCACTGCTGGTTTTATCGCGTGCCTTCAATTCCAACACCTGACCGAGTAACACAAGGGTTACGATTACCGCGGCTGCTTCAAAATAAACCGCTACCAATCCTTCCGCGTTTCGAAATGCATCTGGAAAGATGCTCGGGAATATGGTTGCAATAAGGCTGTAGATATAGGCTACACCTGTACCTATAGCAATGAGAGTGAACATATTCAAGCTGCGATTCACAATGGATTGCCAACCGCGCACGAAGAACGGGGCTCCACCCCATAAAATCACTGGTGTAGCCAGCAATAATTCTAACCAGGGAAGCCAGCTAATATTTAAAACCGGCCGGCCAATTACGGATTCTCCCATGGTGAAAATAAGCAAGGGTATGGACAATAGGGCACTAACCCAAAAGCGCCTTATCATATCCACCAATTCAGGATTGGATTCCATTTCTTCCGTCACCGTTTTGGGCT
>CAZBEL010000262.1:0-2983 GCA_964490885.1 uncultured bacterium | reverse complement strand
CCAATGCCGATACCGGACGGGTCCTTCTCTTATTGAATGATATTAACGGAGTGGACGCCAACAATAACTATATTGAGACTATGTCCGGTGGTTACGGTTTTTACGATATATTCTTAGGACTTGAAAGGGAACCGGTAATCCCCGATAACTATGCCCTTCAGCAAAACTACCCTAACCCCTTTAACCCGGTAACGACCATTCGCTACGATTTACCCGAAGAGGTCCAGGTTGATTTGCGGATTTTTGATCTCATGGGACGGGAAGTGCGGACTCTCACCCACGAAAATCAAACCCCTGGACAAAAAGCCATCACCTGGGATGGGACGGATAATATCGGTCAAAGGGTGAGTGCGGGAGTTTATATTTATCGTCTCCAGGCCGGGACTTATTTGGAAACGCGAAAAATGGTATTTCTTAAATAATTCTGCTTATTGAAGAATCCGGAAAAGGGGCTGGGTAACCGGCCCCTTTTTATTTTCCCGTAAAGTAAAAGAATGTAATTTCGCCTGCTTTTTCAAATAGGATCGCTTCCATTACCGGGGTGGCGGAACTGGTAGACGCGTCAGATTTAGGATCTGGTGCCCATTGGGCGTGAGGGTTCGAGTCCCTTCCCCGGTACTCGGTTCTTAAATTATTCTATAATTTTTTCACTAACCCGCCGAATTTCTCGTCTATTTGAAATCCGTGGTGGTAGAATAATTCGGCTTGAAAAAATCCCACCGTGAGGTGCGTAAACCCACGTTCCCGAAGGCGGTTAAAAAGTTCTTCCAATAACAAAGTGCTGAGATTGCGTTTACGAAAATGGCGGGCGATGACTACCCGCTCTAAATAAGCGGTAGTCCCATTCAGCGGCTTCCAGAATACCCCTCCTACCACATGCCCTCGTAGGTTGATTACCAGGAGGAATTCGTGATGGGCGTGGAAGGTGACGTGAAGATTGGATTCAGCCAGAAGGGTGTGGAAATGAGCGACTTCCTTGGGAATGAAGGGGGGCCGAATTCGATAGCGATCCCCTTGGGAATCCTCGACGAGTACCACCAAGTCCAGCCGACCCCGCTCTCCGGCTGTTGTGGCTACTAATTGGGCGTAATCCGCTGCTTCAACATGTTCGTATACCAAACGGGTAAGGAAAAAAGCCTCTTCTTCATTCAATGTAACTTGCTCGTGAAGTTCCCGGAGAGTTTGTTCTAAAGTATCCTCGGTCACCAAGGACCGCCGCCAATCGATTAACAGAGCTGTAAGGCGGTCTTTTACTGGGGGCTTAGCGTCTTTGAAGGCAGTTAGAAGGAAAAACCGTAAGCGCGTCTCTGGGTAGGTTTTCGCTAATGTGCTTAGCCCGTAGTCATGATATAATTCCTGTAAGAATGTTCCTTTTGCCTGAAGTGTAGCTTCTGGATTGAGGTCTAACCACCGCTCATATCGTAGAGCGGCAAACACCACTTGTTTGGGTAGAATACCGGTCTCTTCGACTTCTTTGAGAAAACTTTCAATCTGTCCAGTAGTCACCCCCAGGCGTTTGGCCCAATCCCGGTATGGGTTTGCGTCAATAGCCTGTCGCAATGCTTCTAAAACCGGAATCCCCTTTTCTTCTCCCAGTACTTGGATAAGGGCTGTAAAAATTACTTCCCACTCCGCCATTTTTTGTAAGCCGGGGAAAGCCTCCTCTGTTTTAATGATGTACTGTTCGTAGATCGTCAGTAACATCTCGGTGGCGTTTTCCACAGGTTGACGGTTCGAAATAGAAATCAGGCGTGTGCCCGTAGCATAATCAAATTCTGGAATAATGAGGTTTTTTGGTGTGGGGTCAGTGATCATTAACTGAAAATTCGTATGATGCCAGAAATCGAGGTAGGCCATGACCCCATTCCAAATATAGTGTAACCAGCGGATTTGCCAGCGGTCGCGGTTCTTTCCAGCGGCAATTTCCTCCCGGTTTCGCTCTAAAGCTTGGTAAACCGTCTCCCCAGCAACGTACTCTTCGGTATAAAGGTTGTGTTCCGGCCAGTAACCGCCGAACGATTCCACTAGTTTAGGTCGCGAGGCCCCCATGACGATCAGCCATTCTATTTCTGTTTGTAATGCTTTGGAGGTTAGATCATGGTTATAATTGATCACGATGTTGAACGCTTCCAGGTCACGGGTCTTTATGAGCACCCGCACCACTTGTTTGCCATGTTGTTCTCCTAAAAAGCCAACCCACACGCCTCTCCGTTGCAGGTCCTGAAGATGTAGTAGAGGACGTTGATGAAAGAGAAAAACGGCTTCCCGCAGCAATGTGGTTTGTGTAAGGGCAGCGAATAGCCGTTTTTTCAAGAAGGGAGGAATTCGTTTATCGAAAACCAAAACGTCCTGCCACGTATATTCTTCTCCCGTTTCACGATCTACTGCCAAGTCATCGGGTTGACCTAACCACTGTCGGAAATACCGTTCCAGGGTTCGAGCTGCTTTGCTGGCTGCTTCCCGGTACTCAGCGTGAGGACCTAAAACGCTCCACCGTACCAAGGCTGCACGGATGGCTTGGTAACTCGTAGGATGCAACCTGCCATATTCTACCAGGATAGTGAAGATATCTTTCACCATTGTTTTTGCTGATGGTGATCGGTTTAAATATTTTTTCTGAAGGTTGTCTAAATAATCCAATAGTGCCTTATAGTGTGTTGTTTGAAAACGATGGATATCCAATGCCAGTTTATACTTTGTACCTTGTTGGCAGGCATCATCGTACCAATGGATAAATCGTTCCAGGAATTGCTCCCCGGAAAAAGAGGGGAGTAGATAGTTCAACACGTCACATCTTATCTGGAGGGAAGGATGGTAGCATAATCGTTGTAGTAATGTGATGGCCAGAGCGTGAAAACGGTGATCCTCTTGTTCCACTAATGGGTTGATGAAGTCATATAACTTTTTAAACCGTTTTTCCGGTTTATTTAAAAATTGAAATGCGACTTCGTGTAGTGTCTCCAGGGTAATCTTTTCTTTACTT
>CAZBEL010000261.1:0-3004 GCA_964490885.1 uncultured bacterium | reverse complement strand
AAATAGTTGATTTATTCTTGATCGAGAAACTCATGGCGAAAAAATTCAAGTCTACTCTCTTGGACATTAAGCAGAGGGCCTCGCAAGACCTCAGTATGATGCCCATCATAGTTGGGCTTCCACCGAAAGACAGTCCCACCCCTTGGTTAAAGGCAGGATTTGATGATGTGATCCTATTGCCTTTTAATAAGGAATTATTAGCCACTCGCCTGGAAGTATGGTTACACATACGCGAGGAATCCCGTCTTCGTTTTCGCGCCCTGTATGAAAATGCTACCCTTGGTTTGTATCGAACTACACCCGAAGGCAAAATTTTATTGGCTAATCCTGCCTTGGTGAACATGTTGGGATATGACTCCTTGGCTGATCTCATGAAACGCAACCTGGAAACGGAGGGGTTTGAGCCAGGGTATGATCGGGCCGCATTTCGCCAGCGTCTGGAACGCGATGGGGTTATTCGGGGATTGGAAGCTGTTTGGCAAAGGAAAGATGGGTCTTCGGTGTACATCCGGGAGAGTGCTAAAGTCATTAAGGATCCCAATGGGAATGTTTTATTCTATGAGGGAACAGTAGAGGATATTACTGAACGTAAACGTGTGGAGGAGGCACTAAAAACGAGCGAGGAAATGTTTCGTGACCTATACGAAAACGCTCCTAATGCCTACTTATCTGTTGGAATTGACGGTAAAATACTACGTTGCAACCACCGCGTAGAAGAATTATTAGGATATACTACAAAAGAATTGTTAGGACGACCAGTATTGGATTTATATGCAGACACACCTCATGGTAAAACAAAAGCAAAGGAAGTGTTCGAGCGATTTAAGGTAGGGGAAATAGTGCGCAATGAAGAATTACAAATGCAAAAAGTGGATAGTAGCATTGTATGGATAAGTTTGACGGTGAATGCTATTAAGGATACTCAGGGACAAGTCACCGAAAGTCGATCAATATTAGTGGATATTACTGAAAGAAAACAAGCGGAGATAGCATTGAAAGAGAGCGAAGAACGTTGGCGGTTTATCTCTCAAGCTACCCAAGAAGGAATTCTCCTACACGACCAAAACAAAATCGTGGATATTAATGAAACCGGTGCGCGTCTCGTAGGGTACACACGCGAAGAGCTTATCGGTCAAAGTATCCTTAGTCTAACCCATCCTGATTCATTGGAAACAGTACTCGAAAAAGTACGTAGTGGATCGGAAGAGCCTTATGAAGCCATTGGTTTACGCAAGGATGGGTCGACGTTCCCTTGTGAGTTGCTTGCTCGTAACATGGTTTACCACAATCGTCCAGTAAGAGTTGTTGTAATTCGAGATCTAACCATGTACAAACGTGCCGAGGAGATCATTAAGAAATCTTTAGAAGAAAAGGAAATTTTATTGAAAGAAATTCATCACCGGGTAAAGAACAACCTTCAAGTAATATCCAGTCTACTCAATCTCCAGGTTGAAGCGTTTGAGGATCAGCATGTGCGAAAACTCTTTAATGAAAGTCGAGATCGCATTCGTTCAATGGCACTAGTACATGAAAGTTTGTATAAATCTGAGGATTATTCACAGGTTAACTTTGGTGAGTACCTGAAGAGGCTTACCCGGCAGTTATTCCGTTTATACCAGCAATCGACGGTGGAATTAGAGATGAATGTGTCCACTATTCGACTACCTATGGATTTGGCAATTCCTTGTGGACTTGTGGTGAATGAATTAGTAACTAATGCCTTAAAACATGCCTTTCCACAGGAGCAATCAGGAAAGATAACTATTTCATTTAAGAAGAAAAATTCACATAATCTTTTCCTGTCAGTTAAAGATAATGGGATTGGAGGGCAGGTAGAATCTATGGAAAAGAAAGAGACCACTTTAGGAATGAATTTGGTTTCTATTTTAGTAAAAGACCAATTAAAAGGTACCTTGAAAATCAAACGAAATGGGGGTACACATGTAGTGATTCTATTTCCTTGGCGAAAGGGAAAGAAATGACTGTGAGTGCTATAGGTAGTTGGAGCTTTATAAGGAATACATTGTAATAGAATGGTTACACCAGGATTAATAACAAGTAACGTTGTTACCTTTTTAAGGTACTTCGAACAGACTGCGTTAAATTTATATCGCGGTTTAGCCAATAAAAATTGGATTAGAGGATAACCATAATGATTAAGAAAAAAATCCTTATAGTTGAGGACGAGCGTATTATTGCGGAGGATCTGCAGAAGACACTCCGGCGGTTGGGTTATAAAGTTATAGGTATTGCTGATAGTGGAAATGAGGCGCTGAGGATTGCTGCTGATGAAATTCCTGACTTAGTACTTATGGATATCATGCTCCGTGGAAGATTAGACGGTATTACAGTAGCCCAACGCCTAAAGGATAAGTTTGATGTACCGTCTATCTATTTAACAGCATACGCGGATAAGCAGATTTTAAGACGGGCGAAAATTACTGCCCCATATGCTTATATCATTAAGCCATTTGATGAGAAAGAACTTCACACTAACATTGAGATTGCTTTAGAGCGGAGCCGGATTAATCGTCTATTAGAACGGACAAACACTATCCTGAGAACCGTTCGGGATGTTAACCAATTGATAGTACGAGAACGAGATCGTCGGAAATTGATTCAAAATGCCTGTAAAATACTAACGTCTGACAAGGGTTATCCTAAGGCTTGGATTATGCTAATGGACGCAAAGGGTCACCTTATTGATAGTGCTCAATCTGGATGGGGGAAGAAATTTCGGTCATTAAAAGAAATGATAAAGGGGGGGACTATCCCGGATTGTGGGAAAGCCGCTTTAAAAAAAGTTGATGTTGTGAGTGGGGACTCAACATCCTGTAAAAATTGTCCTTTCAAAGATACGTTCCCTGTATATGGTTATCTTAGCAGCGTGCTACAAGCTCATGGTCGCACCTATGGTTTGATAAGTGTTTCGCTTCCCGAGAGAATAATAGTGGATAAAGCTGAGGAAGATTCGGATGCTGCTTTCGCAATCAATCGAGATGCG
>CAZBEL010000260.1:0-3018 GCA_964490885.1 uncultured bacterium | reverse complement strand
ATTGTTCAAAACGCGAGCCTGTTCAATTACCATGCTCTTCCATCGTCGAATCAGGGGGCACAGGAGTTAATAGGGTTGTTAGCAATTGAAGCCGTGGTGCGGAAACGATGGCCTGCTCACTCTCCGGTTGATAATCCTGGAGCCAGCGGTAATATTTCAGAGCGCTATCGGCCTGATTAAAGTCCACATCATAATGGTGTGCCAAGAACAACGCGGCCTGGGCAGCGACCTCACCCCCTGCATCTATCTGCAATATGTGTTTCATCCCGGCTAAGGCTTCTTGGGGTCGTATGGGGAATAGAGTCTCGTTCTTACGGAATAAATCCTGAAGGGATCCTTGCGGTAAACGCAATCCGATAGAGGTACGAATGTAATCGGCCATTTCACTGCGGGGATACTGCACTAAGATCTCTTTACGTAGTTGTGTAGCCTTAAGGGTATCCCCACCCAATTCTTTAAGATAGGCATACGTGAACATGGCTTTTGGCCGAAGGTCGCTTTCCGGAAAACGGTCCATTATTTCTTTAAAATAGGGCTGGGCAGAATCCGGTCGGTTGAAATGAAAAGCTTCCAGTTCACCTAACTGATAGAGGTCTTTCGCTATGGTAGTCCTTAGCTGAAGGGTATCAATCGTTGAACTCGTTTTAACGGTATCCTCTGCGCTCGTGTCGGGAGGCACTGCCGCTGATAGTAACATTCCCTTCATTACCTGCAATTCTTGCTGGGCTTTTTGATAGGCTTCGATGACCTTAATGCGTCGATTAGCAGCTTCTTTAAAAGGGGAACGCCGCGATTCACGAATCACTTCACGGAAATACTTTAAGGCTTGATCCAGATCCCATTTTTCGCTTAAAGTGATTTCACCCCGTAAATAGTAGGCTTCAGCAGAGGTCTCCGTCCGGGGATAATCCTGGGTAATTGATTCCAAACGGGTGAGGGCCTTTTCAAATTGACCCTGCACTTGGTACAACTTTACCAACTCAATCTCTAAACTGCCAAAAATATTGGAATAGGTCTCATCCTGTAACATGGCACGAATCTTTTTGGCGGCTGTTTTCCAATCTCCTTTTAGACGGTGGAGGCGGACAATTTGCAGGTTTGCTTCCTCAATACGTTTCTTGGACGTGGAGTTCTTGATTAGGTAACCATAGGTTTTGATTGCCAGGTCGTAGTCCTTTTGTTCAAAAGCCAACTGGGCCATGCGGTAATAAATTTGACTTCGCTGTTCCCGAGAACGGGTGATGGCTGCCGAAGCGTCCAGGTTCTGCAGGGCATCTTTGGTCAATCCCATTTCCAATTGGATCTCAGCCATCGATTGGTGGATCGTAGCCAGCAAAGAAGTTGGCAATTCTTGTTTGGAAAGGGTAGTTAAATCCACCAGGGCCGGCTGAGGTTTACCCAATTTCCATTTACACAACGCCAGTCAGTAGTCCACATCGTAAGGGGCTTCTTCGGGGTAAAGCTCCTGATACTGGTGGAATACGGTCTCTGCCAGTCGGTATTCCCGGCGATAAAAACGGGCCTTTCCCATGAGTAACAAGGCAGCACCATAATACTTGCTATCTGTATATTTGTCCAGAATCTTTTCACATTTCTCGATAACCTTTGCGTAGGCATCCACTGCTTTAGGGGGTGTGTTTTCTCCCACGCTTTCCAACCGCAACTTCTCCGCCTGCTCAAAATATTGCTGGGCGTTGTAAAAGGTGTTGAAATAAGCGCAAGTAGAAAATAGTGTTGCCAGGAGGATTAATCCCGTGGTTGTAAACAGTTTTTGGTAAGTTTTCCGCCGCATTTTAGGGTACAAACTTCTCCCCATCTTCCGGTAATTCCAATTAATTAACCAGTTGATAGGTGAAGATTATGCCAATAATTTGACACGTGCGAAAGTCCCTAATCCCGATCGTAATCCTGCTCACTACATCGTGGGCTACCCCCCAGACCGCAGTTGTTGATTCTGGTCAGGATGTGACCATCGGTTACCTTGTGCTTCAATCCGATAGCTTGGGCGTCCCCCTCTTCGTAGACAACGTCTTGGTAGGAACAGCGCCCCTAACCACCCCTATCCCTCTCCTACCGGGATTTCATGAAGTGAGCTATCTACCTCCCCAATTAAATACTGCCAAGCTAAAAAAAGAGTTAGGAGATGCTATCAAACGAGTCTATATCCCACCTAATGATACTGTTCGTGTAACTCTTTATTACCAATCTCAAGTTGAACGCATTCGGGCCTTGCAGACGCAAAACACGGTTTCTACGTACATTGGATTTATGATGATCGGGATCGTATTGCTGATCCTCTGGCAGATCACATAAAAATCTTCATTCTGTTCTGTTTCCAATTATCATTTCGGCTGTAAATTTTCCTATCATGGATGACCACAGAACACCAGCACCAGAAATAAAATTTAGTCCTGAATACAAATGGCCACCGGAAGGAACCCAGCGGGACTGCCCCCGATGTGGTACGGGGTTACAATTAATGGAGGCTAAACCCACCTATTTCGGAAAGCCGTGGTGGTGCCCGGAATGCCAGTGGCAATTTTCAGAAGAGGACCTGAGCACCCAAAAAGCCTGATCAGGCTTTAAAATAGCGGGAGTATTTCTCTTTGATTTCTTCCACGACCCATTGGACCACAAGGTAGTCATCTAAAAATCCAATCCCCGGAATATCATCCGGTATTTCATCTTCCTGTTCTACAAAATATTGTAAAGCGAATAGAATATCCCGTTTTACATCATCTTCTAAATCCGGCGTGGAGGTCAAGATAGTATACAGTTGGGCGGTATCATTTAATAGACGTACCTGAATTTCATTGAGGGATTGAGTTTCCAGCAACTTTTTGATCTTGGCCGGCACCGCATCGGTAATCTTGGACAAAAGGCTTAGATCGATATTTTTAATCTGTTCCCGATAGCGGGCCTTATCCTCAGCGGTCAATTGGATTTTGTTTAATTCACTCATTGTAATTTAATTTAACACCACTTGGGTTAAAGGTTAGATAAAAACATGGACTCATT
>CAZBEL010000259.1:0-3028 GCA_964490885.1 uncultured bacterium | reverse complement strand
CCCCCTTTTATGGTGTCGTAAAACAGGCGGAAAATACTGTCCCCGTCATTGGGGTAATTTTTGGCCGCGTTAATACCTCCCTGGGCAGCGATGCTGTGGGCGCGCCGGGGGGATTCGTGGTAGGAAAAGGCCTTCACATTGTAACCCAACTCAGCCAGAGAAGCTGCTGCGGACGCACCTGCCAACCCGGTCCCCACTACAATGATATCATATTTACGTTTATTGGCCGGATTGACTAAACGAAGGTCAAACTTATGGCGTGTCCACTTCTCGGCTAAGGGACCCTCAGGAACGTGAGCATTCAACGACACCTCAAAACCCTCCCTTCAGTAACCCAAAATAAATGGGGATGGACAAGAACCCCAGGGGAATCACAAGCCAGAATATGGCGGCCAGAATCTCGATGAGGCGACTGTATTTATTGTACCGGATCCCAAGGGTCTGGAATGCCGATTGAAAGCCATGACGCAAGTGTAACGCCAATAAAATGAGGGCCAGAATATAGAAAAGGGTGAAGCCTAGATTCCCGAACCCGATATCATCGCTCATAACGATCTGGTAAAATTGACCCCCTTCGTGCTCTGCTTGAAAGCGATACCAAATGGTCTGTAAATGAATAACCAGAAAAACCAGTACCACCACACCGGACCAGGGCATGAACCGGGAAGTGAAAGTACTAACCTCGCCAGCTTTCTGTAGGGTATACTTTTCCCCAGCAGCTCTGCGATTCTCAATGGTCACCCGGAAAGAGTAGATGATATGTATCAGAAATAATAGGGCTAATAAAACCTCAATGACCCGGACTAGAGGTTTGATGCTAGAAAGGGCCAGGACGTACTGGTTAAAGGCGGCGGCCCCACCGAACAGAGTCAGGTTGCCCAATACATGAATGATCAAGTAGATACACAGCAATAAACCCGTGGCAGCCATCAGGAGCTTCTTCCCGATAGAGGAACCTAAAAAATCGTTTACCCAACCCATGCTTAAGCTCAGAAAAGAATCGTTACCATTCCTACGGTTATTTAAGGGCTAAAATTAGAGTGTTTTCAACCAGAAAAAAACATATTCCCTGACTCATAGCTTACTCATTTCCCCCTTTGGAACCATAAAAATAATCTAACCCAGGGTACTCAATCGTAAGCCTTCAATTTGTAAGCGGCAAATATGCTAAGTAACAAAAGCCCGCTCAAACCATGGGTAAGCCAAACGAAAGGAGACGTGGGGATAAATCGGTACTCAATGACATAAATACCCACCAAGATAATAAAAACGATAATGTGGATACTGTTGCGGGCCAGGCGAGTGCCCATGCGCGTTACCTGAACAAAGGTCATGATCAATAACCCAATAGATAGAACCCACCAACCGAAGAATCGATAAGTCAGGGTTAGGTAATCCGGCAGATGCGCGTTCACGGGCGCGGCAAAGAGGGCTGTGTAGGTGGTGCCTAGTAAAATTTCGTTTGCGGACTTGTCAAGCAGCCAGGGTTCACTCGTAACCAACCATGCTAACCCCAGGCATACCGCTAACAGTCCAATAAGCATGAGGGGAATCCAGGTGAGATTGTGGAGCGTCTTAGGATTCATACAAGAACTTACAGAATCCCCTCCCCAAAGGACAATTCAGAAACGATTCTAAAGGGTCTCACGGGGAAAATAATAGAACGTGCTATCACAATCTAATTCTATCTGACGAGCCAGCGGAAAAGATTCAATTGCTCCGGCCGTTCTGCCGTTAGTTCCGGGTGCCATTGCACAGCGATGAAAGCCTCAGGACGTTGTTCATCTTCAACAGCTTCAATCAAACCATCGGGTGCCCAGCCCACGGCCCGGAGACCTTTCCCCAAGCGACGAATCCCCTGGTGGTGCGTACTGGCTACCGGACAATGATCACAGTCCATAATCTCAGCCACGATGCTGGTAGAGTCCAAGGTCACCGAGTGCTCCTGCCAGGATCCATTGAATTCCCCATGATCAAGGGCCCCAGGAAACTGTGTCTTCAGATCCTCATAGAGGTCCCCATCGTAGATGACATTAATGTGTTGAAGTCCCAGACAGATAGCCAGGGTCGGCTTACCCCGTTGGCGCATTGCTAAGAAAATGGCCCGATCAAAAACCTCCCGCTGGGGATGGATCACATCCTCGTCTAAAAGTTCCGGATGCTCACCACCGTAAAGTTCAATGGGTAAGTCAGGTCCACCTGCCATGACTAATCCCTGGATTTTGTTGGCGATAGACTCTACTTGCTCCGCACTCGGTGGGTAGTGTAGCGTCACGGGAATACCACCTGCCTCATAAATGGCCTTGTAATAATGTTCCTTGGTGGCATTCCAATAATCCTCCCGATATTGAAAATAGTAAGGATTGATCCCAATTAGGGGCTTAGCCATGAATCAACTCTCGCATTAAAAACTCTTTCAATTCCAATCCACTTTTCTGGTAAAGGTCCTGCGTCGCCAGGGCAGGAATTCCCTGACTGAAAAAGTGTTCTAAGTATGGTTCTAAAAAAGTGCCCTCATCCTTTATTTTCAATCTCCGGCTACGTTCAGCTAGGCCTTCCAGGGCCAGGGTTGTAAGCTCTTCTATCCAGGATTTCAGGGTCCGTCCTTCCGGTCCCTTCTGCTCCAAGTCCAAAGTAGTGGCAAGATTGTCCAATTGTTTTCGCTCTTGAACCTCCCAGCGGGAGACCTTTTCCATGAGCTTATTACGGGTATCCTCGGCCGTGAGGAGTCCTATGGAAAACGCAACGGGAGCCATTTCAAACCCCAGGGGTGGTCGGTCAGCACCCCGCACTTCCAACACCGTTTTGAAGCGGGCATGGGTAAATAACTGATGTAGAGCAGCAAGATAATCTGTTGCTTTCAGCACTCGCTGCTTTTCCACGGACTTTAACCAGGCCCCTAAAGTGCCGTCATAGGCAACTACAGCTTTATCCCCGGCGGGAACAAAGATAGCCGGAACGGTCTGGACATACTCACTAAAGCGGTCTAATAACCCAAGGAGTTTGTAGTTACCCCCCCCCCCCCCCC
>CAZBEL010000258.1:0-3042 GCA_964490885.1 uncultured bacterium | reverse complement strand
TAACGCTCATTCAAGAAGAAGGGGCATTGATTTTAGGGTGTGGACACAAAACGGTCCGGTTTCGTCCACACCTGAATATTACCCATGAGGAAATTGCCCTGGGAATGGAGATCATTACCAGGGCGCTAAAACGCTTGTGACCGAACCTGTTCCGACCTTATTTCTTGTAGCCACACCTATCGGAAATTTAAAGGACATCACTCTCCGCGCTTTGGAGATCTTAAAGTCAGTCCCTCTCATTGCTGCGGAAGACACCCGCCATACCCGAAAGCTGTTAACTCATTACCAAATCACCACGCCCATTGTAAGTTATTTCGAGCATAACCGAGACTCTAGGATTCCACAACTCATTCAGCATCTTCAATACGGGAATTCTTTAGCTCTCGTGACTGATGCCGGGACACCAGGTGTGAGTGACCCAGCTTATAAATTGATCCGGGCCGTGTTGGAAAAAGGATTTAAGGTAGAAGCGATCCCCGGTCCGTCGGCGGCTTTGGCTGCCCTTGTGTCATCGGGACTTCCCACTGACCGGTTCCTGTTCGAGGGATTTTTACCCGTAAGAAAAGGCCGTAAAAAACGTTTGCAAGCCCTACGGGAAATTGACGCAACGTTGATTTTCTTCGAGAGTCCCCAGCGACTTGTGCGCACCCTGCGTGACTGTTTAAACATCTTTGGAGATCGCCCGGCAGTGGTGGCGCGGGAATTAACCAAGATTCATGAAGAACTTATCCGGGGAACCCTTTCGGAAGTTTTGACGTACTTTAACCACACACCTCCCCGTGGAGAATGTACCCTCTTGATTGGGAAAAACGATGCTCATGTCTACTTCAAGTGAGGCCAAGTTCCTTTCCCTGGAAGGAATCGACGGTTGTGGCAAGTCCACACAAGCCCAGAAATTAGTGGAGCGGCTTAACCAGCAAGGCATTAGAACAATTTTAGTAAGAGAACCGGGAGGCACTCGCATTTCGGAAGCCATTCGTGAAATCCTTTTAGAACGCAAAACAAACGAACTTACCGCGCGTACCGAGTCGTTACTTATGACTGCTAGTCGGGCTCAATTGACCCAGGAAGTAATCCTTCCCAACCTCGAAATGGGTAAATGGGTAATTGCCGATCGTTTTACCGATTCTACTCTGGCATACCAGGGTGGGGGACGGAACTTAGACCTGGACTGGTTAATCGACCTCAATGCCTTTGCCACCAATCAATTACAACCCCATTTAACATTTTATCTGGATGTATTCCCAGAAGAGAGTTTCCGACGACGAAAGGTGAACCAAGATCGTATTGAAAAGGAGGGATTAGAATTTCAGGCTCGCGTACGGCAAACTTATCTGGACCTGGCCCAAAGATTTTTAGACCGGATCGTTGTTCTCAATGGTCACGACCCCATTTTTACGATCCATGAACAAATCTGGAAAGAATTGGAAAGGAGACACTTTCTACTATGAAACAGTGGCTAATTAAAAGATTGACTTTTCCCAGGATTACTATTTTCATCCTGTTCTTCGGTTTTGCATCCTGGGCCTTTACGAAGTCGGACCTCTATCGTGATATTGCCCGCTCTCAGCGACTGATCAATGAAGTCTACAAATACCTGATCACCAATTATGTGGATGAATTAAATACGGAAAACTTTACCCGCGCCAGTATTAAAAAGGTCCTAGGTGACTTAGACCCTTACACCGTCTACTTAGAAGCGGATGAGAAGGAGGGAATTGAACTATTGACCCATGGTGAGTATGGTGGGGTAGGCATCCAGTTAGGTAAACGTGACAATCGTCTCATGGTGATAGCCCCCATGGAAGACACACCGGCTAAACGAGCCGGCATCATCAGTGGCGATGTCATCATAAAAATCGACGACGAGAGTACCCAGGACATGACCTTAGAAGAGGCTGCCAAACTCATCCGGGGCGTAAAAGGAACTGTCGTTAAGTTAACTATTAAGCGTTTCGGTGAAGACAATCCCATCGAATTCAACCTCACACGGGACAATATTCAGATAAAGGATGTACCATATTCAGGAATGATCAACAAATCTACGGGCTACATTCTCCTTACCCGGTTCTCACGAAACTCTGTGCCGGAGATGAAAGAAGCCCTCTTAAAAATGAAGGAAATCGGGGCGGAAAAGATCATCATCGATCTACGAAATAATCCTGGGGGCCTGCTCCAAGCGGCAGTGGATATTCTGGACATGGTAATTCCCAAGGGTGAACATCTTTTAACCACCCGAGGGAGGATACCAGAAGCCAATAAGACCTTTAATGCACGGAAACATCCCATCATTTCCGAAAGGGTTAAGATTGCAGTACTGATTAATGAAGGGAGCGCTTCGGCCAGCGAAATTGTAGCGGGAGCAATTCAGGACTTGGACCGGGGTGTTATTGTGGGAACCCGTTCCTTTGGAAAGGGTCTGGTACAATCCGTTTATGCTCTGGATGCGCGACGATCTTTAAAGATTACCACGGCTAAGTACTACATTCCCAGCGGCCGTTTAATTCAAAAGCCCGATTACCTGAACCACGATGTAGTTTTAGAAGAACCGGAGAAAGACAGTATCTTCACAACCGTTGGTGGGCGCATCGTGAAAGGTGGAGGAGGGATTCATCCCGATTACGTGGTAGAAGGCCCTCCATTGCAACCCCTCACCCGGGAGTGCTGGCGTCGGGGACTCTTCTTTGCCTTCGCTCAGGAACACCGGGTAGATTATGAATCCTTTGAGGATGTTCAGCGCGATACGACGCTGTTAACCCAATTTGCTGATTTTCTGCGCACGCGGGATATCGACGTTGTTTTCGACGGAGAGACCCAACTCTCTCGAGCCCGAGAGAAACTATTGAAATTAGATAGCACCAACGTGACAATACGCAAGGCGTTCGACGAAATTGAAAAGGTCTTGGATCGCAAGGAACAAGGGCTTTTTGTTCAGGAACGAGAAGATTTGCGGCGCAGCATACTCATGGAATTTGCCAGTTTATTAGAAGGTACCCGAGCGCGGATCCAAGTTGGGTTGACGGACGACCCCGTGGTAGAGAA
>CAZBEL010000257.1:0-3052 GCA_964490885.1 uncultured bacterium | reverse complement strand
GGTGGATTTTGGCGGCTTGATGGAATTCCATTTGGAATCGCATCAGGTCGGGACCATGGCCCTGACCAGCCGCGTCGATAACCCCGCCGATTTTGGTGTTGCCCGTCTGCAGGGCACCAAGATCGTTAAGTTTAACGAAAAACCCGGTCGTGGAAGCGTATCAAACCTGGTAAACTCCGGCATCTACGTCTTCGATCCAAAGATATTCAATTACCTTACCAAAAGCGGGTACTCAATGCTGGAAAAAGATGTCATCCCCAAACTGGTTAATGAGGAACAATTAGGCGGATACGTCTTCAGTGGTCGTTGGTTTGATATCAGTTCGCACAAGGCCTACGAAAAAGCCTTGCGTTCCTGGTAACATCATACATTTTAGTAACGGAAAACATGCCCGCCAGCGTTCGAAACGATTCGACGCTGACGAGCAGGTAAGTTCGTTGTTAACTGACATGGCACTATACCCGGAAGGTGGCCAACTTATGATTGACTCCCTGAAACCGTTAAATCAGCTACAGGTGGGTGAGGTAATACCAATCTCGCTCGAAGGACACTCAACCCTGACGATCGTCGACACTTTCGTTAGCCACAACCGGTGGGTTGCTCACTGCAAGGATGATAATGGCGATCATCGCATCGTTAAGGTTATGGGAGAGTCAACTCCTCTAAACCAGCTCGATGCCGAACAGCTCAAGGCTAAGGTTGTTCAGTACCACCATCTCCTTAAGGAGTACGGGATCCCCGTACCCCCGAACATACACGCCGTCGTAGTCGAACGTGAAGGCAGGCCCCTGCTGTTGGAATTCGCCGATTTCTACGGTGTGAACATGGAAACAAGCATCCTTTGCAAGGATCCCGCCAAGAAAGAGGATAAAAAGGAGATCCTTTCCCTGGCACGCATGGGACTCGATAGCATTGCCCAGTTGTTCAAGTGGAGCGTGGAACTCGACATCAACAGCACTTTGCCGGTCGGTATCGACATGATACCGCGTAATTTCACCCTCGCTGGTGGAAAGATCACTTATGTCGACCTCATGCCGACTAAGCTCTGGAACGCCCCGCTTTCGCAGTTCGATCTGATGAGTTCACCGTCGGCATTGTGGCCGCACGTTACTCTGGAGTACCCGCCTATTTCCGATCCGGAAGTGGGCGAGGTCGGCTTTTGCCGTCACTTCACCAAGGTTGGCGTGCTCGTAGTCTGGCTGACACAGCTGTCAAAGCTGCAGCCCAGCTTATACTTCGAGTTTGACAGGTTGATTGCCAACTGGCTGGAAGAAATTGAGGAATTTGACGTCCTCAATAAATTCAACAGCCGCACAGCGGCACAATTGGCTAACCAATCTGTCCAATCCGACATCGCGGAATTCACGGCTGCTGCGCCATGGCACGAAGTGTACACGCTGAGAGAAATAGCGTGCTGGATCGCCAGTCACGGCCTATTGGGCAACTCTCTCATGGAAGTGTTCAACCTGACACACTTTCAGGAGAAGCCAATTTGTCCCGAAAGGTACGCCCAGGCAAAAAAGATCATCGCCGATAGTCTGGACAAAGTTCTCGTTCAAAACCGTGTTACCGGGTCTTGATTCATCAAGACCCTTTTTTATTTGTTTAGCGAAGAAATCAGTTCCCAATAATCACTATCCGGTTCTTTATATTTACCTAAGATCGGTTCCAAATAATCAAGATACTTTTGAGTCGGCCAATATTTTTCAAAGTCAAACAACTCATCTCCAAGCGTGCGTCGCTTTGATTCACCGACCGCCTCAGCTAAAGGAATGTGATCAACTACCAGCTTATTGCCGCCTTGCTTTAATTTCACGCAAGGCATATTGCCATAATCATCTTTATTAATAAGCTCTACGGCTTTCGCGCCTAGCTTGATAGCAATGTCCCGATCGAGATCATTTGGCGGACCAGCCTGCAGATAATTACCCGGGAAGAGTGCCTTGGAGTCTATGCCCAATTTTTCTTTTATCACCTTTCTCAGCCCTAGGGCGATAAAATTCTTCCGCTGATGCCCAAAAGTTTCACTCTGGTCATCGGCCAGACCGGACAATCCGCCGGAGAAATTCGCCTCTTCTGAGACAACAATAGTAGCAAATTTACCATTTGCGTCATAACGATCCTGCAAAGTAGCCAGCACCTTATCAAGATCGTGCTCTTTTTCGGGTGGTAAGATCATGTCCGGTTGTCCATAAGCCGAGGACGCGGTCAGCCAACCCACCGTCTGCCCCAAGCTTTCCACCAGATAGACCCGACTTAATGCGTACGCCGCATCAACCCGGATCTGCTCGACAAACTTATATAGATACTCGGCGGCCGAGGGAAAACCCGGCGTGTAATATGTCGCCGAGAGATCATTGTCCACTGTCTTGGGCAGACCAACAGTGGGAACACCCTCTTCCTCATGCAACCTCCTTGCGGCACCCAACGTATCATCACCACCGATCGCTACAATCACATCAATGTTGTATTTCTTTATTTGGTTTTTTAGTTCGTCTAGTCTGCCCGCCTCGTGAAAGGGATTCGTTCTGCTTGAACGTAAAAAAGTACCGCCAACGGATCTAAGCGGCTCAATGTTACATTTCTTTAGATCAACTATTTTGCCTTTACTGGTCAAAGATTTCCAGCCAAACATACCACCAAGAACACGGCAATTATTCTTCCGGGCTTCGGTTATTACGCCATACAATGTAGGATTCAAGGCCGGTGCCAGACCGCCACCGGTAAACACCAATATTGTTTTTTGTTTACACATATAAGAGAATATTATCTATAAAATCTCCTGAAGTCAATCAGTAACAACAATGATGCAGAATTATTATTGACAGTAGATTTGAATAAATTTGGCTAAAGTTAGCATATTTATCAAAATGCACAGATACAGTGTAGAATTATACTTGACAATGCATATCAAAGCAGTATAATAATCTGACTATGTCTATAATTACGACTCTCAAACAAATCGGTCTGAACGAGAAAGAAATAAAGATCTATCTAGCGCTTCTAAAGAATGGACCGTCATCTGTACGCTCACTGGCCCGGGAGACAAAGG
>CAZBEL010000256.1:0-3065 GCA_964490885.1 uncultured bacterium | reverse complement strand
GGGTCTGAATCAGGACCTTGTGGGCCTCCTCCAACGGTGTGTACAGGTCGGAAACCTCCATGCCCTTGCGATCGGCCTCATCCATGAGATCTTTGGCCAACTGAATCTGGGACTTCAGGCTGTCGATGGTGTGGTAGAAGATGTCGGCTAGTTTCCTGGGATTCCCCGTGCCTTTGTGGCACTGGACGCACACGGCTCCGTGCTCCCAGTTGAGGTATTCATCGGTGGGCGGCTTTATGCCGTGGTTGCCATGACACACTTCGCACTGCCCGAAACCACGTTTCAGAAAGATATTGTTCAAATGACTCTTCTGAAAGAGCATGTTGTTGTTCACGTGGCAGGTACCGCAGACGTCGGAAATATGCACTACGTTGGGCGGTAGCGCCCCGTGGCTCCCGTGACAATCGTTACAGGCTGGCGCCCCTAAACTCTGACGATCGAGTAGGGCTTTCCCGTGGATGGAAGAGCGATACTTGAAGTACTGATCGGTGGGGATCTTAAACTCCGCCATGTAGTCCACATCGCTATGGCACTGGGAGCAGGTGGCGGGAACGTTCAGGGGATACACCGAGGAACGGGGATCCTTCACCGGATAAATCCCGTGCACACCGTGACAATCCGTACACACGGCCACCTTGTCTTCCCCCTTTTTTAATAATTTCCCGTGGCGACTAGTCCAATACTTGGATAGTTGATCGGTCTTCACCGAGGCGGAATATTCCCGCATAAACTGGGGATTCCCATGACAGGAGCCACACACTTCCGGTTGTTTGAGCCTCTCAATCCGACCCCGGAAGGAAGGATTGTCCCACATGGCGGCATCCTCGTCATCATAGGCTTCGGGATCCCCGCCGTGGCAGTCGGCACAGCCCAATCCCACCTGCAAGTGAACGTCATCTAAAATATTGGTCGTAATCCGGTCATCTATCTCAAGGTCTTCATCAATGACCTTGTGGCAGTCGATACAGGCGTCTTTGGTATGCGGGGTATCGGCGACCAGAAACCCCGTAACCGTCAGGAAAATGAAGCTTAGCATAAACAGTCTCATGATAAATACCCCCATAAGGTCATCATCACCATGTAAACGATGAGCACTACGCCTAACACGGTCCAGAATAGGGATCGTTCTCCCTTGGCCGCGCGGCGGTCTAAGAAAGGCACCAAGAACCAGAAGAGGGTTCCCAGACCGAAGATCAAGATCCCGAAGAGTTCCCCTTCAATGAACAGGACCTTACCAGGGATCAGGCGTAAGGTTTGGAACATGAACATGAAGTACCATTCGGGACGAATTCCCGCCGGGGCCGGTGCCAGGGGATCGGCCTTAGTACCCAATTCCCAGGGGAAGAAGACCGCCAAAAGGGCGATGATGTTTAGCACGATGAGCCACAACAAGGCGTCGCGCATGGCGAAATTGGGGAAGAAGGGCATATAACGGCGATGTTCTTCTGGTATGCGTTCTAATTCCGGGGGGATACTCATCCCCTGGATCTGGACCAACGCCAGGTGAACCCCCAGGATCAACGTAAAGATGGCGGGCAAGACGGCGATGTGGATTCCGTAAAACCGGGTGAGGGTGGCTCCGCTTACCTCATCCCCTCCCCGGACCAGACGTAAGAGGAAGTCCCCCACCAGGGGGATTTCGCCGGCAATGTCCGAACCGACTTTGGTGGCGAAAAAGGCCAGTTCATTCCACGGCAACAGGTACCCGGAAAAACCGAATCCCAGCCCCAGAATCAATAGAAAGATCCCGGAAAACCAAGTAATTTCCCGGGGTCGGCGATAGGCCTTGGCAAAAAAGACCGTAAACATGTGCAGAAAAGCGAAAAAGATAAACAGGTTGGCTGACCAGGCGTGAACTTCCCGGATCAGCCAGCCAAACGCAACTTTGCTCACAATAAACTTTACGCTCTCAAAGGCCGTCGCGGCGCCGGGTTGGTAATAGAGTAGCAACAGAATACCCGTAACGATTTGGATCCCAAATAGGAACAAGGAAACGCCGCCTAAATAGTACCAGATCGTGCCATAAAAAACAGGGACTTTCTTTTCTAGGGTGAATTTTCGGGCAGCACTCAAATCCACCCGTTTTTCAAACCAAGCTTTGATTCCCATCAGGCCATCTCCTTCAGGGCAATGATCACCTTCTCATCCTTCAAGACCACCTGATATTGGGCTAAAGGTCGGGGAGGTGGCCCGGAAATGTTCTTACCCTGTAAATCATACAGACCATTGTGGCAGGCACACCAAATCTGCTCCGTATCCTTCTTATACTGAACAGTGCAGTCCAAATGGGTACAGGTGGCGGAGAGGGCGGAGAAGTTGCCATTTTGTTGCCGCACAACAATGACCGGTTTCCGACCAAACCGAATGATGCGCGAGGATCCTAAGGGAAAATCTCCCAACTGGCCGGCCTCTACGCTATTTACATACAGGACCGCGGCTTTCGGGGGCACCAGATATTTTGCAATAGGGTACAATAAACTGGCCAGCCACATAAATAGACCGGTCCCCAATAAAAAGTCAATAAACCGTCGACGACTGGTATCCGCAGGGCCAGCAGACGCTTGGTTCATGTTTTCCCCCTTTCTATTCTGCATGGAGAACTTATTGAAAAGGACTTACTTTAACGAGAAAGATAGTGACCCCACCTCTGAGGAGCTCCCTCTGGGGACCATTCTTCCACCTTTTAACTCTCGGAACGTTGAATTCCAATGCCTATATCCGCTCTTCCTTGATCTTTGCCCAGAAGGCAGCGTAAGAACGGCAGTACCAACGGTTGTTCTCAGTTTAATAACGAAAGCGCTGAATGGCTTTTCGAATTTATTGAAATTAAATCGCTTCCAGTGGTTTAACAAGATCAAAACAGGCATCTCCCTGGAAAAATACCCCTTTTCACCGGGGTAGAAACAGTGAAAAAACCCGGTAAAAACTGAACCGCGAATTTACACCTTACCATATCTTTACCCCGCAATAAAAAAAGACCTAACTCCATCGTACCCCCAGGCTGTATTTAGGGAAATTCAGCCAAGCTATCCACGACGATCCATTGGTAGAATAAGTCGTAGTCC
>CAZBEL010000255.1:0-3075 GCA_964490885.1 uncultured bacterium | reverse complement strand
AACCTATTTCGCTACACAACGATCTTCCGTTCTCGATAGTAATTACTAATATTAAACAAGTAAGACAACGTTGAGATCTGCTCATCATGACCACTCGTGATATAGCGAATGGCATTCCACTGGTTGCGATCCCACATGGGAGTAAACCGCCAGTGTTGTTTCTGAAAGGAAGTATACCACGGTGTGTTTTCCTTATCAAACCCTTCCGGCCCATAACGATTTACCATATACCACGTAGTTTGGAAGGTTGTAAAACCCTCATCCAACCAAGCTTCGTCCACCTCATTGTTCCCTAAAATCCCGTAGAACCAAATGTGACCAATCTCGTGGACGATAAGCCCTTCCGATTCGCTACCGTTCATCACCAACATGGGATATTCCATCCCACCACCGGAGAGACGGTCAGTGGTGGTCACCTGGGGATAAGGATAGCGTCCGAACTGGGTACTGAGCCAGGCTATGGCCCTTTCAGACCGCCGCACCACCTTTTTAGTCCATTTCCTCCCGTTTTTCTCATTAAATAAAACGTGAACATCAATCCCCTTCCAGGAGCCATGTTCATATAAAAAGGTGGGAGAAGTGATCCAGGCGAAGTCGTGGACACGTTCGGCATGGAAGGTAACTACCCGCATGGTATCCGTGGAATCTGCTGTGGTCTTACTTTCCTGGTATTCCTTCAACCATTCATCGAAATCCCGGCTAGTATCCACCTGCACTTGCTCCCAACCAGGGTCTCCTTTCACCACTACCCCGGTAGCCCCTACCACGTAACCGGAAGGAACCCGCATAGTAACGTCAAAAGTGGCATACTCCCCGTAAAATTCCCCTTCGGCATGGAAAGGAATATTGTGCCACCCTTTCTCATCGTAAACCACCAACTTGGGGTACCATTGGGCTAAATTATACTGCTTTCCCACGCGACCAGCGCGCTCTATCTGTTCCCCTATATGGTGCACCCATTCCATTTCAATAGTGAGGGAGTCACCTGGTAAAAGAGATTGATTAAGTAAGGCAGATAGAATGGTGTCATCCACCCGGAATTCCCGGGCAATGACTGTTCCCCGCTGAGTTATGCGAAAAGAATCAACATCCACCCGACTGAAATAGGAACTGTACTTATCCATATCCATGAACCGTGCCGCCCGACCCATGCGGCCATAGCGGCGCAGATATTCCTGATGCTTTACCGAACCTTTCTGAAACGCATTGGGATAGAGATGGAGGTAAACGCGGTCCAATGTATCGGGTGAATGATTAACATAAGTAATGATGGAAGTACCCCCCACCGTGTGGGCTGCGGTATCAAGGGTCACATCCATTTGATAATGTACTTCCTGTTGCCAGTAATCCCCGGCAGCCAGGATTCCAGGAAGGAGCAAGAGCCATTTTAACCATTTCACCTGCCCCCTTCCCTGTGGTATGATTCTATTCCAAATAGGGACGCAGATCATTGTAAAAAATTTCTTCGTTCCGCGGGCCTAAGTAACCTTTCACAATATAGCCCTCCCGATCAATGATGAACGTTGTGGGGATTCCGTTAATGGGCTGACCAACCGCCTTCCCATAGCGTACGGTCACATCCATGGTTTCATTGCTTTCGATATCGGTTAAAACGATGTAATTCATCTTCCAAGTTTTCATGAATTTGGCAATATCTTCAGCAGAGCCGGAAGAGAGGGTGATTCCCACCACTCGCAATCCATCGTCGTAATATTTTTCATGAAGCTTATTCAGGTCAGGGATCTCCTTGCGGCAGGGACCACACCACGTGCCCCAGAAGTTAAGCAAAACTACTTTCCCCAACAGATCGTGAAGGCTAACAATGCCGTCCCCCACCGCCTGGAGGGTAAAATCTGGTGCCTTTACGGCATTAGCCGGGCGCATACTCTTAGTAGTCGTCTGTACCTTATTCGGTGAGTTTTTATCAGTGTCGCCATTTCCACCCTGACTACACCCTACAGAGGTAAGGAGTATTATGGCCACTAAACTGGTTAGTGCTAATCGCATATTGGTCCTTTCTATCCTGCTAACCCCCGGTCTAAGAAATCAAGAAATTCTTCCACGTCTCTAGTCATCCCCGGAAAAGTTGCTATTACTTCGTCTTCCGGTGATAAAATCACATAAAATGGTAAGGCCGCTGTTCCGAATCGATCAATCTCGTACTGTTGATGTTCTCGGTAGTTCTTGCCACCATCAGTATACAATTGCACTAGTACAAACTCTCCGAACCTTTCCCGTACGTCAGGGTGGGTGAAAATATTGGCCTCCATCCAGCGACAATTGGTACAAGTATACCCAGTGAAATCCACAAACACCGGTTTTTGTAATCGTCTCGCTTCCCGCAACCCATTTTCCAATTCGTTGAACCAAATGAATTCCTCGGCAATGGAAGAACCGTCAGTTTTCACTGAACCAGTCTCCTTTTCCACGACAGGTGGTAAATACGAATAAATCAGGCCGTGAATTCGTTGCCCAAATAAACCTGAAGAAAGATAGAGACCAAAAGTCACGAATGCCATGCTCAATAACAAGCGCCCCACGCCAATCGTCTTCAGCGGGGTGTCATGGGGTAACTGGATCTTTCCTAAAAGGTAGATACCAGCGAAGATCATGATGCCGGCCCAGGAAGCCAGCACCATTTTCTGGGAAAAGAAGCCCCATTGCCAGACGATGTCACTATTACTGATAAATTTGAAAGCGGCAGCCAGTTCTAAAAAACCCATTACGACTTTGACGGAGTTCAACCAACTCCCGGACCGGGGAAGTTTTGATAAATATTGCGGGAACAAAGCCAGGAAAAAGAAAGGCGTTGCAAAAGCGGCGCTGAAAACAATCATCCCCACCGCCGGCCAAAACCATTGCCCCTGGGCTGCAGCCACTAATAGCAAACCCATGAACTGGACGGTACAAGTAAAGGAAGTTAGAGTAAAAGTAACTGCCATAAATAGTGTACCAATCACTCCGCCTCGTCTTTCCTGTTTTAAGGAAAGCTGGCGGAGTTTCTCAGGAACCTGAATTTCATACATCCCGAAAAGGGACAGAGCAAAAAAGACAAACAGGCCTCCCAAAAAGAGA
>CAZBEL010000254.1:0-3087 GCA_964490885.1 uncultured bacterium | reverse complement strand
GGTGCCAAAAAGGATAGACTGCCGCCAATCCCAGGGGAGGAGTAATTTTGCCATTAGTGTACCACCAATAGTGGTCACCAAAGTCCCGATAGTAATCAATTGTCGGATGACAAGCCCTTCCCGCTTGATCCGCTGGGGACGGAGATTCATCCCGCCTTCAAAAAGGATCACCGCCACGGCAAAGCCTACTAAGAGGGGCATGGCGGAACCTAAGCTGGCGGGATAGATAATCCCGAAGACATCGGGACCCAAGAGGACACCTATTATGAGCAACAGAACAATGCCAGGCAACCGAATATGCCGGGCCACGGCCTGGGCTACCATACCAGCAACTAAGGCTAACGCAATGGTCAAAGCAGGATTAGCAGCCATGAGTGATAAGTTCTATTAAATTAGATGAAGCCCAATCATTTTATTAAGATCACTTTCCGAACATCCCATTGAGTAGCAGTAGATAGTCTAATAAAATATACACCTGTAGAAACCTCCTCACCCTCATCGTTGTATCCATCCCACTGGAGGATTTTCTTCCCTCTAATGGATTCCCTCTCTAATAGAGTCTTTACCCGCGCACCAGTAAGATCGTAAATAGCTAAGGAGAAAGTCATGGGGTCATTTACCATCAACCGAATTGTTATACGACTATTGAAGGGATTGGGGTAAGGATTTCCAAGTTCAAAATGGATGGGAAGATCAGGCTTTTCTCTGTCTACAGAAACAGAATGAACGGCTGCTAAATCTACGACACGCGGTAAGTGATCGGAAGCGAGGTTAGTATCTTCCGATTCTAAGTTCAGGTTTTGCAGCTCTGCGGAGGGTAAAGCCAACGTATTGAAAACAAAATGATTGCCCAACTCTAATACACTATTACTATAAAGGACATAGTCCAACTTTCCGGGACTAAAGGAACTGCCATCGCTTCGCCAAGTGTAGCTCATACGAATATGCGTGTGCCGGGAGAACAGATCGCTTAATGGTGTACCGTCCCAGTCCCAGAAAAAATCGGCTCCATACTGGCTTTCATTCACTATATCACCAGCAGTAAGGGTAACGAGTTGTTGCCGCTCACCCACCAGATTGAAATCACCCACATGAACTATAGGAGTTTCATCGGCTAAGGGAAAGGGGCCGGTACCGTTTGTGCGCCAATCACGCATGATGGCCGTTAACTCATCCGCATCTTCCTGACGGCTGACATCGTTCTGACAACACGCCAAATGGGAGTTTAGAATTAATAAAGGCGAACCCAAACTATCTTCCGTATCTAGTAAAACGACCATTGTCCGCTCGGAAGTGGTAAGAACAGTATCATGCAAAATTGGATAACGGGAAATGACGAAATTCCCGTGATAAAGGCCACTCATGTACCAAGTAACCTCGGGGAACCAGTTCTGAAATAAATTCACTACGGGAGCTGTGTCAGCATAGTGTTCTTGAACAGCGACGATATCCGGATCTATAGCGGTCAGAATCCGTTGAAACCGATCCTGCCGGACTGAATCTAAGAGTCCGCTGTAAAGTGTATTGTAGGTGATCAGTCGCAAATGGGTGGAATCGAAACGGATAACAGGGATTGGATCTGGTGGTGGAACTGGGGTTTGATCCCGGATAAAACTTAATGGATCACCGTTATCAGGTAGACCGTCTCCACCGGTGGCCGCTTCCTGGAAATATAGTTGAATAGTATCAGCGATACTACTGCTGAAAGCCAAATCTAAGCTAATTTCAAAAGTAGTGCTTGTAATTGTGGGAGCCATGCGTAACGTAAGGTCACTTTGCCAGATGCTTTGGGAACCAGTCGTTGCGTACAAAGTTCCGCTGCGACATCCAAAACACCATTCTAATTCCGCTCCCATACCATGAATAGAAATGCCAGTGGTGCTATCATGATCCACATCAATATACAACCGTAAGTCATTGTTATTTTGTAATAAATGTTCCCCATCCTCAAAAGTTACATAGAGAAGTAACTTTGTTCCGTCATTAGTCACTTTCAGGGTTCCAAAATCGGCCTGAGATCCATCCCCAGTGGCATCCGTATAAGCTACGGATACACTATCCCAATCATCAAACAGGCCATCAATGGTGATAGGGTTAGCGGCATAAAGCAAGGTCTGGGATAACAATATAAAAGTAGACAGAATTATAAAGTTGGCAATCGAAAGAGTACCAATGGGACAATTCTGAGAATGATGATTCATAAGTTAATAAAACATTTAGTTAAGAAGGTAATTTTGAAAAGTAGCAGGAGATTTGATTTATAGAGAATAACGATGGTACCAAACCAGGGGAGGAAAGCTGTGGATTCTAACGCGTGGTTTTAGGGGGTGGTAAAGGGAACCTGGCCCTGATATTCCCATGTTTTCAGGTCTACCGATACATAATGGCGTCCATTGGCAGTAAGCGCCAGGAAATACTGTTTGGTTCCATCCAAGGCTGGAAGAATCGTGAGGGAAACGAAATCATCCCTGTCGTCGATCTTGGACAGGAAAGTAAAGGAATTCCCAATTTTAACAGGAGTGATATTCCGTAATTGGTAAACGTTCCCATGGTTAGAAAGGGCGACGATCCCTAAAACAAGGGGTGCAATGCCGAAGTTGTAATAGGTGGAACTGACGATTCTTTCTACGGGAGCTTCAACCGCCAGGTTCAATTGTTCTGAGTACTTCTGGAGTTCCTGGATTTGAGTTTCCAATTGTTGGATCAATTCCGGGGGTACCGACTCACCTGGGGGGCCCGGTGGTCCTTGTGGCCCTTGGGGACCCGTCTCACCTTTCTCGCCTGGAGGGCCCTGGGGACCTGGTTCTCCTTGTGGACCTGGCGGTCCCGGGACGGCCTGTTGAGCACAGCCCACCAACCAAAGTAACGTGAGAAGTGCAGCTAACGTTTTCATTGCGTGGCAGGGAAAAGATAGGGCATAGCCCGTGCCCAAGCCATGGACATAATGATGAACAATTCGGAAATAATGGCCACAGCAAAGAACAGAATGGAACGCTTCAGAGCCTGGTTCTTATAAGCGTTTATCTTACCCAAAGCAAAGACCTGCTTGGCAAACATATCATACACCTGGGTACTGTCCGTAGAAAT
>CAZBEL010000253.1:0-3111 GCA_964490885.1 uncultured bacterium | reverse complement strand
GAACTGGTTCGAAAAAACCTTTACTTTTTGCGGTTTAGGTAATGGCTGATTTTAGTTCCCCTGACTTGTAGTTGAGTATAGGAAAATAGCATTTATATTATAATATGGTACCGATTTAGTGAATCACTCTATGGCAAACTTCTGTGAAAAGGGTGATTTAATTATATTCGAAAACCATTTTAACCGGAAAATCTATGGATAATTATGAACACGTTAAAGATCGAATAAAAATATATAATTACTGCCTATAATTACGTATGAAGGACTTGTTGCTATATTAATAATATACATAGAAGAATAAAATAGCTGTGAAATGTGTGGTATAACAGCTATTTACTCATATAAAAGGGGAAAATCACCGCCAGTAGAGGTGGATGAACTTATCCGTACCCGGGAAACAATGATTCCCAGAGGCCCGGATGGTGAAGGGTTGTGGTTTTCCGAAGATCAACGTATTGGATTGGCCCACCGCCGTCTATCCATTATTGACTTGAGTGATACCGGTGCCCAGCCCATGGAGATTGAAGGTGGCCGATACAGAATTGTTTTTAACGGCGAAATATATAACTACCGTGCTTTGAGGCACGATCTTGAAGGTTACGGTTGCCGTTTTCAATCCAGCAGTGACACAGAAGTGCTTTTGCATTTGTATGCAAAGCGTGGTCCTGAAATGGTACATGTCCTTCGTGGCATGTTTGCTTTTGCAATCTGGGATGGAGTCAAGCGTGGCATATTCCTGGCTCGTGACCATTTTGGGATAAAACCTCTCTATATCCATGATGACGGAAAGACATTTCGCTGTGCTTCACAGGTTAAGGCCCTACTTGCCGGAGGCGGATTTGAGCAGAGAATAGAACCCGCGGGTCACTTAGGTTTTTTTCTCTGGGGCAGTGTCCCAGAACCCTTTACCCTCTATCAAGATCTTTTTACCCTGCCAGCGGGTCATACATTGTGGGTAGATGAAAATGGGCCGCGTGCGCCACAGCGATATTTTGATGTGGCGGATGAACTGGCGCTTGCCGCCGATCAGCCACCACCAGCAAGGCCGATACAGAAAGTCATCGCAGGGGCGCTGCGCGACAGCGTTCAACATCATCTTATCGCCGATGTCCCAGTCGGCGTTTTTCTTTCCGCCGGGGTCGATTCCGGAACAATCACTGCCTTAACTTCGGAACAAACACCTCACATCAACGCTGTTACTTTGGGGTTCAAGGAATATGCAGGTACAGAACGGGACGAAGTGCCGTTGGCTTGCAAGGTAGCTGAACGCTATGGTTGCAGGCATCATATTTCACATATTACCCGCAAGGATTTTGATCGGGAACTCCCCCGTATTTTGACGGCCATGGATCAGCCAAGCATTGACGGCGTCAATACGTATTTCGTTGCAAGAGCAGCAACCCAAGCCGGGTTGAAAGTCGCCCTTTCCGGCCTTGGTGGTGATGAATTGCTGGGTGGGTACCCAGGATTTCGACAAATCCCCAAACTGGTTTCCGCCGCTCGGATCATCGCGGCCTTTCCTGGTTTTGGTAAGGAGTTTCGCATGTTCAGTTCTCCCTGGCTAAGGCGCATTACCTCTCCTAAATACGCTAGTTTATTTGAATATGGCGGCAGTTATGGCGGCGCTTATTTTCTGCGTCGCAGTCTTTTTATGCCTTGGGAACTGCCACGTATTCTCGATCCTGACCTGGTTCGTGAAGGCTGGGAGACCCTGCAACCAGTCATTCGCATGGATGACATGGTTGCCCGCCTGCCCACCGCTCACGCAAAAATCAGCGCACTGGAACTCACGCACTACATGCGCAACACCCTGCTGCGGGATTCTGACTGGGCGGGTATGGCGCATTCACTGGAGATACGGACTCCACTGGTGGATATAGAGGTATTTCGTGCCATGGCGCCCTACCTGGTCAAGCCCGAAGGTCTTCCGTCCAAGCGAGAAATGGCCCAGATGCCGGGAAAAACATTGCCCGAAGAGATTGTGAACAGGCCCAAAACCGGGTTTTCCATCCCGGTCCAACAGTGGCTTGAAGAAGAGGGAAGCCCAAACAAGGCACGAGGGCTGAGAGGGTGGGCAATGAAAGTATATGAACATGATCCTTTTTCATCGTAACTATCATTTTGGTTGATCTATTAACATACAGTTATAAGTAATTACTATTCGGACAAAAAGGCATATGAGTGATAAACGAGTATTGATATACCGCCTTGGAAGCCTCGGTGACACCGTTATCGCGTTGCCATGTTTTCATTTGATTGCAAGGGCGTTCCCCAATACGGAGCGACATTTACTTTGCAATATGATTGACAACATAAAGGCGTCTCATTCAAAGGCTATTCTTCATGGAACCGGCTTGGTGCATGAATATATTTCCTATCCGCCGAAACTCAAGGATTACAGGAGATTGGCCAAATTGCGACGCAAAATACTGGAGCTAAATCCTGACCTGCTTATTTATCTTTTAGAACCACGCAGTAAATTGAAGTTGCTTAGGGATGCCCTATTCTTCCGGCTGTGTGGCATAAAAAAGGTGATTGGTATTCCCTGGCGAAAAAAATTACAGAATCACCTGTACATAGAGGGAAAAAATATATATGAGCCGGAAGCGCATCGGATGGCCAGATGTCTCGAAAGATTAGGATCCGCCCAGCTTGAAAACCTTGGAAGTTGGGACCTGCACCTCACAGACGAAGAAAAAAATCATGTCTTAGGTTTATTAGACACCGAACTTGGTAAAGGCGTGCCTTTTATCACGTGCAGTGTGGGGGCAAAGGTAGAAGTAAAAGACTGGGGGATAGAAAATTGGACAAAGCTCATCGGTCGATTGAACCGCAACCTTAAAAATCACCTTGCCCTGGTATTTATCGGTGTAAAGTCTGAATACAGCCTTGGAGAACGAGTAGGGCGGTCATGGGAAGGAAAGAAAGTCAACCTATGCGGGAGACTGACTCCCAGGGAAAGCGCGGTTGTTCTTGGAAAAGCTAAACTGTTTATAGGCCATGACAGCGGCCCAATGCATCTGGCTGCAGCAATGGGAACGCCATGCGTTGCTATTTTTAGTGCTCGCAACAAGCCAGGGGTATGGTTTCCATACGGAGAGAACCATACCG
>CAZBEL010000252.1:0-3119 GCA_964490885.1 uncultured bacterium | reverse complement strand
ATGACCTTTAAATGGGTATTATCCGTAAACTCAAACAAGCTGATGCGCCGTTGCCCAGATTTTTCCATTTGCCAGTCCAATACCCACGGCTTTTTTGAATAATCCACCATATATCGACCGTACTCCTGGTTACTGATCTTAGTACCAAGTTGGATTCCCTGGGCGAATTTTCCCGTGGTTCCGTCACTCCCCTCATCAGGCTCGAAGGTCCAGACCACAGTCATAATGGCACCCTTAAAGTACCAGTTTCCGGCCAAGGAGCGTACATACTCAACGCCCCTCACCGTAGCGGGTTGACTTTCATTCCCTGCCCGGTCGACCCCTTTCATTGTCACTGTATATTTAGTACCTACCGATAGTTTCGGCATTCGCTTTAAGATAATATCTACGTGCTCGCCAGCATTTAATTCCTCCTCAATTAGCTTTACTACATGTGGCGAATTAGGATCTGGTAAGCCTCCTTCGCGCAGGAAGGTAACCTGTACCGTTACCACGTTTTCCGATACGCGATAGCTAATTCTAGTGCCGATGTGAACCCTATTTATCACCGGTTTAATAATCTCCCACTGCGGTTTAGAGATATCATAATACAAGCTATCCACTGGGTCTGCCTTGCCTGGATTACCTGCCAGATCAATGCCTTCTAACTCCAGCCTATATACAACTCCGTCAATCAATGGTGGGGATACACTTCTTGACTTCCTGCTACTCTGGAGTGTGGTGAGTTCTTCCGTCTGTAAAGTAACAGTATGGGTTGCATAGGGATCACTTTCTCCGGCGATAAAAGTATAAATCAACTTTCCTTCTTTTAAAGGTTCACTAATAGAAAATGCAACATCCGTGTTATTCAAATAGGCTCCCGTTGCTGGAAATTGGATAGTGAGTTGGGGAGCCTCCGTATCGAAATGTAAGTTTTGAATCGTCAGTTTGGCTGATTGATTCCCCGCCCGGTCCGTCCCTACTATTTCGAAAGAGTAGACTGCCCCACTGATTAACTCTGCGACCGGGAATTCAGTAGTTACATGCTTCCCTTCGTTAAGAGTTGGACCATTGAAAGGAATAACATGAGGCGATCCGGGATCGAGCGTTCCACCAGTCTGAACCCAGGAAAGTTGCCCTTCCGATAAAGGCTCATTTACGGTAAATTGAAAATCAGTAGTATTTAGGTAGTCCCCTTCCCCCGGTGTAAAAACCATAAATCGAGGAACCGTAATATCATAGTGGATTTGAGTTGCCACCCGTTGCGAAATTGAGTTTCCCGCCCGGTCCGCTCCATCAAAACTAAGATCGTAAATAGTACCGTCATGGAGTTCACCTTGGTTAGTGAGCTTCAATGGACCCACGGCCCCAGGCACCAATTCATCCGATGTGAGTTCTACTGCGTGGGGACTTTGTGGATCACTTTCCCCGCCCACTGCCGTCCAAGTAAATCGACCTGACTGTAACGGTTCGCTCAATGTATAGCCAACGTTTAGGTCGTTTATGAAACTGCTATCCTTGGGGAATATGTTCTGAATAATGGGTGGTGTATTGTCAAAGTGAATTTGTGTTACTTGGACACTATTTTCATTCCCCGCTCGATCAGCTCCGCGCATTTCGATAGTGTACTCCTCCCCACTCACGAGATTTGGCTCTACAGGTAGGACAACCGCAGGATATTCCCCGGGAGTGAAATAGCGTTCTCCTAACGCAATCGTTTGACCAGCAACTCCTGAAGCAGCATTAACAGAGGGCTGGAAAACAACTTCCAGCTGCCTTAATTCTTCTCCCACGGTTATGCTTAACTGAATTTTATTAAGATATTCACCCCCCTTCGGGCTTGTAATAACTAATTCCGGTGGATCCCGGTCAATAGTGAGGTTATATACATAAAGCTCTTCGGCCTTATTCCCCGCCAAGTCGATTCCTGAAAAGGAAAGATCATACGTAGCGCCACTAACGAGGGGTGATGAAGCACTAATGTTTAGCGCACTATGCTCACCTTCTGCAAGTGCATCCCCGGTTAACTGAATGCTGTGCGGACTGGCCTCATCCGTAGCACCCAATCGCCGGGTCACAATAACGTGTCCTGAATCTAATGTTTCACTTAACGTGTAGTCTAATAGCAATTCCTGTAGAAAAGCCCCTTCCTGAGGATTCAGAATCACAATAGTGGGTGGGGACATGTCAAACTTGATCCGTTCCAACGTAATAGGATCAGCCCGGTTTCCAGCAAGGTCAACACCTTCCAGGGAAAGAGTATACTCTCCACCATCCATCAAAGGGACTTCTTCGGATAAATCTACCTGGTTGTGAGCTCCCTGTTTTTTTAGCACAGAGGATAGGCGTATCTGGTGAGGACTTTCAGAATCGGTAGGACCTCCCGTCTGTGTAAAAGTAATAGTCCCTTCCAGCAATTCTTCAGAGGTAGAGAAGCTCACGATCGGACGATTTAAAAGAGACCCAGTTTCGGGCGCTATCCAGGCCAATTCCGGAGGACGAACATCAAAAAGTATGTTCTGGATTTCTTCTACCTCAGCTCGGTTCCCAGCTCGATCCCTTCCCTGAATACGAATGCTATACCGGCCGCCATCGGCCAATTTTTCCATTAAAGGTAATACAACATCCTGATGAAGACCCTGTTTTCTTTGTTCACCATTTAGGGGAACGACATGCGGGGAAAGGGGATCAGTAGTCCCACCGGTCTGTTCAAAAACAACGGCCCCTTCCTCTAAATCATCAGAGAGAAGATAACTAATCATCGTGGCTTTAATCTGCTCACCATCAATGGGCTGACTGATGGTAATAGCAGGAGGCTCATTATCAAAACCAACCTGGTCCAACCGCTGAGTCCGCGCCACATTACCAGCTAAGTCCTTCCCCTCGAAGATAATGTCATACACCACTCCATTGACTAACCGGGGACTGTTTACTAAGAGAATACTATCTTTTTTACCAGCACTTAATTCCTCACCCACGAGAGGGATCTTCTGAATTGGTTGGTCATCTCCCGCTGGACCTGTAGGAATAAACGTGATAAGCCCCTCAGCTAAATCTTCGCTTAGGTCATAGCTAATAGCCGGGGTATTGATCTCACTCTGTTCCGTGGGCCATAGAATGGTGATTTGGGGACGGGTGGT
>CAZBEL010000251.1:0-3132 GCA_964490885.1 uncultured bacterium | reverse complement strand
AAAGTCCAAAAGTCAATGAGTTCGCAAGCGGAATCGATCTCGGCCTGGAAGGCATTTTTGCTCATATTTAGCATGGTAGCCGCATTTAAGAGGTACCGATAGGGGTTCCGTAAAAGATCAGCCATGCGTAGAAAGATAGCAGCCCGTTCTTCCAGGGAAGTGGTAGACCAGCTTGTCCAAGCTTCCAGCGCGACTTGGATAGCCTGTTCCACTTCCTTTTTCCCTGCTTGGTGGTAGGTCGCTAAGACGTGTTGGTGGTTGTGGGGCATGACACAAGTACTTGTGTTCCCCGTACGGATTTCTTGTCCACCGATAATAAGGGGAATCTCTAACGATTGGGAACGTAGATGCTGGAGTTGTTCCTTAAGTTTTGCCCGGTCCGGTTGACCGGGAGCGTAAGACTGAATAGGTTCGTTAACTGGTTTTGGAATGCGGGCGCTGTGTCTTGGCATAGTGTTGTTTAGATTCGATGGTTTATTAGGATAAAAATAGCCCGCAAATTTAGACGGGGAGAGGGAAGCGAAGCAAGGTTAGGGATTTTGCTAAGTAAGATAAAGAAAATGCTTAGTTTTAATGAAATCTGGGAATGGATGGATTACCCAGATTAAAGAATCAGCACCAAACGTTCTAATCCTGGGTTTTTAACGGTATTTGAATCGTTTTAATCCTGTCGAGTAAGGTATACATGTCGCTTGCATGGGGTGCCAGGACCAGTTCTTGTCGATAAGTTGCTGCACCCGAGAAACCTTTGATGTACCAACCGAAATGTTTCCGCATGAGGTTGGTCCCAATTCGTTCACCATGCCAATCACACATAAGGTCTAAGTGACGTCTACAAACATCCACTCGATCGCTCAAGGAGGGTGCTTGAATTGAGGGGCTTCCGTTAAGCAGTGCTTGGGCCTGTTGAAAAAACCAGGGATTACCCAGGGCTGCCCGACCGATCATTACTGCGTCACAACCCGTTTCTTGAAACATACGGAGAATGTCAGCGGGTTGACGGATGTCCCCGTTCCCGATCACTGGGATGGACACGGCAGCTTTCAGTTCTTTAATTAAGGACCAATTCGCATTACCCTGGAAGCTTTGGCGCGCCGTTCGAGGATGGAGTGTGATGGCTTGTATCCCACAACGTTCTAATAAGGGGCCTACCTGGGGAATTACAATTGAGTTTGCATCCCAACCGGAACGCATTTTCACCGTCACAGGTATGCTATGCACGGCATCCGCTACAGCCCTGGTGATGTCTTCCATGAGGGTAAGGTCCCGCAAGGCTGCTGATCCGGCACCATGCCGGGTGACTTTGGGTACGGGGCAGCCATAGTTTATGTCAATCAGGTCTGGCTTAAATTGATCCACGATTTTCTTGGCCGCCTGGGCCATCACCTGTGGTTTATCCCCGAAGATTTGGATTCCGATGGGACGTTCCTGGGGTGTGAAGCGGATCATTTCCAGTGTTTTGCGATTTTCCCGAATAATTCCATGGGCTGATACAAATTCTGAGTAGACCAAACCGGCCCCCATTTCTTTGCAGAGGAGGCGAAAGGGGTAATCGGTTACGCCGGCCATGGGTGCCAGGATAACGGGTGGTGTGATGGTCAGAGAACCGATGATTAGTTTAGTCGGCATTGGAGCGGGACGTTTGTTCTGTTTCTCATTCACAGTTTGGTGTTGAAATCTACTCTTTGGACAAAGAATCCGCATGGAGAGATTAACGTACTTTGTGGTTAGTCTCCTATCAAGTGTTTGTAAAAGAACCTTGGTGTTAACTCGCGTTATGGGACCTTTCTTTTATGGGCTATGACAGGCTGAAGTAGATTCCTCACCCGCTGACGCGGGATTCGGAAAGACAAACTTCGGGGGAGTAGTGTGAACATGTTAGAAAACAGTACCCCATTCCTCTATTAATCCACCAATCCAACATTCCATTATTACATCCAAAAAGGCTTGTCATGCCGAGGGAGGGACGACCGAGGGATCTACATTTGAGGATTATTTTATGTTGTCGGTAGTCTTCTGACAAGTGTTTGTAAAAGGGACTTGTTGTTCATTCGCGTTTTTTATTTCATCACCAGTTGGTTTTTAGAGACATAATGTTGACAGGTGCTTTTCTTTAGAAGAAAAGCACGAAAAGAATCGTCGCGGTGAAAAAAATTCCGTGCCTCTGCGGCTGAGTCGTGGGGATGAATTGAAACTCCCCCGTGCGGGGTCAGGCACTAATTCATCCTGATCCACATCTCACCCTTGAGGTTTATCACGAGATTTTTTCAAGGCGACAAGGAAAAAGAAAAGGATGTCATCCCGAAAGAGGTACGACTGAGGGATCTACATTTGGGATCTACTGTCCTTTGTCGTTAGTCTCCTAACAAAGGTTTGTTAAGGGGCCTTGATATTCACATATGTTATATGGCTTTCCTCTCACAGACTATGACAAGTAGAAGTAGATTCCTCACCCGCTAAAGCAGGATTCGGAAAGACAAGCTTTGTGTGAGTAATATGAATGTGTTTGAAAATAGTACCCCATTTTTCCATTAATCCATTAATCCATTTATCCAATATCCCAATCTTCATCTTCTTCCTCGAATAAAAGGTAACGGGACGGTTTCATTCCTAGTTTTTTATAAACATTTTGAGCCGTCTGGTTTTCCTGTTCCACATAGAGTCGGATACCACAAACATTTCCATCCTCTTTAGCCAATTTCCTCACATACTTATGTAAAGAACGGTAGACGCCCCGATGGCGGTATTCAGGTTTAACGTATACCGATTGAATCCACCAAAAATAGCCGTTACGCCAGTCCGACCATTCTTTGGTGATGAGTAATTGTCCGATCGCTTCACCGTTTTCGGTAGCAAGGAGATAGAACCCTCTACTAGGGTCGGTGAAGACAGCATTCACCCCTTTGAGTACGCGGTCATAGTCTAAAGCCAATCCTTCGCTTTCTTGGGCCAGGGCAAGATTGAAGGAGACGATGGTCTGAACATCTTTAACAGTAGCGATTTTAATTTTCATAACGAGTTCATTATTTGTTTATCATTCAGAATTTATTGGATATTACAGCAGTAAACTTTAACTAATTCAATCCGGTTATTATTCGGCTGAACAGTTTTTATCACGCTTCAGTTCTCTGC
>CAZBEL010000250.1:0-3141 GCA_964490885.1 uncultured bacterium | reverse complement strand
ATCGTAGAAAAGAGGAATGTGAGCCTTTATTATCACACTCTGAACCAGGGGTCATTATTGAACGTCACGCAAAACGGTACTATCCCCACGAAAATATCGGTTCTCAGGTCATTGGTTTCACCGATGTGGACGATCGTGGCGTGGCGGGGATCGAAAAACGATTCGACCAATACCTAAAAGGGCAGAATGGGTGGGTGTACAGACAGCGCAACGGCAAAGGCCTCACAAAACCGAAAAACGGATTTCCCATTAAGCCACCCATCGATGGAGCGAATATACAGCTTACCATTGACTTAGATTATCAAACTATCCTCCAGGAAGAATTATTACGACGGTTGAAAGAGACGGATGCCAGGACTGCCCTCGGCGTCCTAATGGACCCCCAGACAGGTGATCTCTTGGCCATGGCCTCGGTCCCGGATTTTGATCCCAACCGGGTTTCCGAATACGATTTAGAAAACCAGAAGAATCGCACCATCACCGATCAATTTGAACCCGGTTCTACTTTCAAAATTGTCGTCACAACAGCAGCTCTGGCCCTGAATACCGTAAATATTAGCCAGGAATTCAATTGTGAGAACGGAAGTTACCAGTTCGCTGGAAAAGTAATTAAGGACTGGGATCAATTCGGGGTTCTGACCCTTCCACAAATCATTGAGAATTCTAGTAACGTAGGGATTATTAAAATCGCGAAAACGGTGGGGCCAGGAAATCTTTATCGCTTCTGTCGGGATTTCGGGTTTGGGACGGCTACTAATATCAACTTGATTGGAGAAAGCCCGGGTACCTTGCACAAGACAAGCGAATGGAGTGAAATTTCCCTTGCGGAGGTCTCCCTGGGGCACGAAGTGGGGGTCACTGCTCTTCAGTTAGCTACAGCTTACGCTGCCGTGGCTAACGGGGGTTTCCTCATGCGGCCTCGGATCATTAAACAGATTATCTCAACCGATAATAAGGTCCTTTATCAGGAACACCCTGAAGTCATCCGTAAAGTTGCCTCCCAGGAAGTGATGGAGACCTTAACGAGTATGCTCCTGAGGGTAGTAAAAACGGGAACCGGGGAAAAAGCGAACATTCCTGGTTGGCTCATTGCTGGGAAAACAGGGACGGCTCAAAAATACATTGACGGCGAGTATTCTAATAAAAAGTTCGTCTCCAGTTTCGCTGGCTTTTTCCCCGCAGATGATCCCCGCATCGTAGGTGTCTTTATCCTTGATGAACCAAAGGTCGGATATCACTGGGGAGGCGTCGGGGCCGCACCCCTTTTCAGACGGGTCATGGAACGCATCATAAATATGGACGATTCTCTGCAACCTAATGCAAAACCAATCTCGAAGCCGCGTAATTACCTCGTAGAGAACACCCCAGAACCTACTTTGAGGCCAGCTTTAGCAACCCAAGTAAAGGTTGTAAATAATCCCTTCCAGGATCAACCGGCAATCTACGGTAGCATTGTACCAGATGTACGTGGCATGAGTTTGCGCAAAGCAAAAATGACGTTGCGTATGGCCGATTTAAAAACCCGTTTTACCGGTTCCGGAACGGTGTACTGGCAGAATCCCAAACCAGGAACAAAAGTCACTCCTGGCTCTATATGTACCATAGGATTAAAATGAAGCGGACGCTCGATCAGATCACGGCTGATATTATTGCCGAACGTGATTCCATCCCCCCTATTACTGTCCGTGGGATTGCCATCCACTCTGACGAGGTCCAACCCGGCGACCTTTTCGTCGCTATTCCGGGGACGAACCGCGATGGTCACGATTTTATCCCCCAGGCCCTCGCCAGGGGCGCTGTAGCTATTCTTTCTAACGGACGTGACCTGGAATCACTTCCCGTTCCCCAGATTAAAAGCCCCAACCCCAGGCAGGCATTGTCGAAGGTTGCTGCAGCCTTCTATCGTTACCCATCCCGGGACCTCATGGTTATTGGAATCACCGGTACCAACGGAAAAACAACAACGGCCTCTATTTTAACCCACCTCCTAAAACAAGCCGGTTACAAAGTAGCTCAGGTGGGAACGTTGGGCGTCATTGCCGAAGGGTTCTCTCAGGAAAAAACACTTACCACCCCCGATGCGGTAGCCTTGCAAAAACTATTTTATCATCTTGGAAAAGAAAATTTTACCCACGTAGTCATGGAGGTCTCCTCTCACGCCATCGACCAGTACCGCGTGGCAGATGTCGAGTTCAACTACTGTGCCTTCACGAACCTCACACCAGAACATTTAGACTACCACGGTACCATGGAAGCCTACTTCCACACCAAGGCCAAATTGTTCAAATCATTACCCATAACCGCCACTGCCGTTGTGAATGTCAGCGATGCCTATGGAGAAAAAATGGTCGCAGAAAGTAGTGCACCTGTGGTTACTACCTCCATGGACCCCTCACAGGGTGATATTCACTTCACCGACTTAGATGTTACCTTGGAGGGTATTACGGGGCATCTTCAAGCTGGAGAACACACTTTACACATACAAGCGCCTTTTACGGGTACTTTTAACGCCGAAAACATCCTTACAGCGGTTGGTGTGGCTATCACTTTGAGTTTGCCGGAATCAGTTATTGAGAAGGGATTGCGTACCTGTCCACCCGTACCAGGACGCATGGAAACGTTTCGAACCCCCACTGGGGGAACGGTTATCCTCGACTACGCTCACACTCCCGACGCTTACGAGAAAGTACTAAGCACGATTCAAGCCCTGCGTACCGAAGGAGGAAAAATGACGGTGTTATTCGGCGGGGGTGGAAATCGGGACGCCGCTAACCGTCCTAAAATGGCCACCATCGCCGAAAAATACGCCGATCGATGCTTCATCACGCCTGATAATCCCCGCTTCGAAGGCCTCGACGAAATCAATCGCGACATCATCCAAGGATTCATCCACTCCTGCTACACTATTTACCAGGATCGCGAAACGGCCTTGCAGGAAGCGTTGGAATCCCTGGGAGCCAAGGATATTCTCATTGTATTAGGGAAGGGGAGAGAAAATTATCAAGAGGTCCAGGGTGTACGGATACCCTATTCTGACGTAGAGATTATTAAACGGTATTGCCATGCGGATTGACATACCCGATCCTGATCGTTTTCAAAACGTATTTCAACAGGTTACTAATAAGAAATTGCCGGTGAAAA
>CAZBEL010000249.1:0-3171 GCA_964490885.1 uncultured bacterium | reverse complement strand
CTGCTTTAAGATATAACCAGTTTCCACAGTATTTTCGTTAAGGAAAATGCCAAGGAGGGAGATTTTGAACGAATGAGTATTTTGTATTTAACAGATGATTTAACAGGTTAATATGGGGGATAGCCTGATCTTACAGTTCCTTTCTTATTTCGCATAATGTCCCCTTTTACAAGGCCGGGAATAGTCGTAGCCGTTAGTTTTCAAAAGGATTGTGACCTATTATTTTCAACTTTGATGCCGTTTGAGGCATCGTATTCAAGGGTGGTGTATTACTCTGAATGTTATAGTAAAAAACCATCGAACATAGCCATGAGTTGAGTAGCAGCAGAAAGGAGGGACAATCATGGCAAAACAAATCCTACAAGTCAACTTCAAGATTCCGGAGGGGATGGATCTTTCCAATGAGGAAGCCCAACAGGGTCTGGTTGAAGCCGCTAAATGGATAGCGAGTTTCCCTGGAATCCGGTGGAAGATCTGGACCTTTAACTGGGAGACCATGGAGTCCGGGGCCATCTATCTGTTTGACGATGAAGCGTTATTGGAGAAGTACCTGGAAGGGCCCACCATAGCCCAAGCAAAAAGTCAATTCAGTGACGTGAGTATCAAACGGTTCGGGATCATGGAGGAACTCACCGAGATTACCCACGGTCCCATTAACTGACGAGGCCATGCCAGGGGGGAAGGCAAGGTTGCCATTCGAATCCGATTGCCAAAACGGGGGTGCCGATTATAGTACATTCTGACCCCATTACCTTTAACAATATCGGCACCCCCGAACAGGGTTCGGGACGTTCGGTTAATAATATTACGGTTCATCCACAGGAATCACTTTACCTTTACTAACTTTCGGTTTCCTCCAATAGGTTTTATTTCTTTGCTCCGGTTGCTCATTGTTAACTGCAAAAAGTAAAGGAACCTTTTATGTGAGTCATTGACCTCAGTCCCGAATATCATGAACTATATTTCCAGTGCCTTGAGGATTGGTCCGATGAAATCAAGGAGGCCGGGGGTCATAAGGCTTGTTGGTATCATAAATTCAAGGATAAGGTTCTGCGGGTAAAACTAGCCCTTGATGACCATCGTACGGTGGGAGGGATGATTCAGTATCTACCTATAGAATATTCATTTGTTGAAGGGAAGGATTTGTATTTCATTTTGTGCATTTGGGTTCATGGTCATAAGCAAGGGCGCGGGAATTTTCAGAAGAGGGGTATGGGGCAAGCCCTACTTCGTGCTGCAGAGACGGAAGTGAGAGAACTTGGTGCTAAAGGCATTGCGGCCTGGGGTATGTGGTTCCCCGTTTGGATGAAAGCATCGTGGTTTAAGAAACAAGGATACGAAAAAGTGGAAAGGGATTCTTTGAACGTACTTTTATGGAAGCGATTCACTGATGATGCGATGCCACCAAAGTGGATTCGGAGTAGGAAGAAACCAGAGGTCGTCACCGGCAAGGTTACAGTGACCGCTTTTAAGAATGGATGGTGTTCAGTACGCAATAAGGTATTTGAACGGGCGAAATGGGCCAGCGCTGGGTTCGGGAATAAGGTCGTTTTTCAGGAAATTGATACTTCCGAGCGGGGCGTTTTCATGGAATAGGGTATTGCTGATGCTTTGTACATCAATGGGAAGGATGTAAGAACAGGCCCGCCCCCATATAAAAAAATAAGGGACATGATAGCTAGACAGGTACGGCGTTTATAACGTCACCTTAAAAGGAGTTGATCAATTAAATGGTTAATAAGAATACAATCATGAAATCGAATTTTAAATGGTTTAGCCCATTAGGTATTTCTATGATCTCGTTCATGGTTTGTGGTGCTGTTTACACTTTGGTGGGAACCATAGGGACCGTTATCTACTCCCTTGGTGCCGTTAGGTTGACCAAGCAATTCTATTTCGGAGAAACAATCGATCCATTATTCTTAGGAAAAAGTCCGGTGGAAATTCTGAATGAAAGTTCGCAACTTGCCCAGTATCTGGAAATAATCATGATTGTTGCCTGGAGTCTTAGCGCCGGAATGGGAATTCTCCAGTTGGGAGTGGCTTACTTTGGATTAAAATCCGGACATATGTGGGCTTTATGGACCTAGGGGCTCAGTAACTTGTTGATGCTAATCATTTACTGGTTCATCATTATCATCCCGGTTATGGTTAGGTTTCAAGTCAGCTTTTGGAAAGGGTTTTTTTGCACCCCTATGCCTTCCTTCCGACGATACTTTTCCCCGTTGCCATGATTTTTAGCTGGATTGGTTTAAAGAAGTAATCTGATCGCTGATTATTTTCTACATCAGTCTCTGCGATCTTCGGCAAGATTAGTACCAATTGGCCATTTTCAGGACAGTCGTTTTGAGTGAAGAGAGCAATAATAATAAATTTCTACAATGACTCGAGGGTTCTGGGTATTCAATCTCGCTGAACCCCCTGAATTTGATCTATATTGGATCGACAGCCAGAAAATCGGCGGGTGGTATTGAACCATATTTGAAACACGAATTGTCCCATCTACTTATTGGTCAAAACACCACCTATAAAAATGCCCGAAAGATTCATAAACAGGCCTAATTAGTTGAAGGCATTGCCGAATATTTCAGTAAGCATAGCTTTTACGATAAAGATGAACTGGTAGAACTAATCAAAACGAAGGATTTTCAGATTACGACTTTGGATAATAACAACCCTTTAGAGATGACGTGGCAAGAACTACAGCTTAAGTATAGTTACTATCGATATTTAGTTGAATTCCTGATTGAAGAGTACGGAATGAAAAAGTTACAAGAATATTTAAAACGCTATATCCAAGACCCTGAAAGTTATCAGGATTTATTTATTAGGGTATATCCCATTAGCTTGGATGAAGTTGTAAGGAGGTATCACGCGAGGTTGATGGGTAGAGAGTAAAGGTACCTGGGTTTAGCCCCGGCGGGACCCGAACTCTCTCGTTTCTTTTGATTCTCACTTTCAACCTTGACTGTTTTTAGCCATGCTCAAGTGTATTGTAAACTGTGTGGTAAGGCAACTCGGTACCCCATCTCGGTATCCCCATCTTGCATCTATTTGGCATTATTTGAGTTCATTTGACACTTCTTATCACAATTTGGTCAATAAGTCAAACAATGCCGTTTGTCTTTAATAAATCTAGATTATTGACGGTGGGATGGATCGTACCCCGGA
>CAZBEL010000248.1:0-3179 GCA_964490885.1 uncultured bacterium | reverse complement strand
ATCATCTGGGAAGATAACCGGGACTGAATACATTTTCCCCGAAAAGAAGATTTTTTGAGAACGGGGTCTCCCCTTTCTACGCACTTTTTTTATTTGGAACAGTACCTCTTCGTTGACTACCGTTCTTCCATATAGAACCCCTTCCAGGCGAATATTAACCAGTTCCAACATAACCTTGCGGGGAATAAATCCGAAGTGCCTTCGATAGCGCTGCTCAAAACGCCTTAGAACTTTTTCGTAGGAAAGTAATTGCGTTGGGGTTCCTACGGGTACCGTAAGAAAAGTATCACTCCCCTGGGGACGTAAGTCCAAATAAACTGAATACTTCAACCGCCGTCTCCCAAGGTTCTGAAACCGACTCCGAAGGCGACGACGTAACGAGAATAAGATCCCAGGTATCTCTTTTTGGGTCGTGGCATCGTAAGGGTCCATAATGGCCTGAGTCAGTCGTTCAGACCGTTGGGCATTGGCGATACCGTAGGCAGAGAGGACTCCAGCATAGGGGTGTATAATAATCTTTTGCATATCCAATAATCGGGCAATGGCACAAGCATGTTGGGGTGCCGCCCCACCAAAACAGATAAGCGTGTGCTGGCGTAAATCGTAACCTCGAGCCACAGAAACACGACGAATGGCCCGGCACATGACTTGGTTGGCCACTTCTAAAAATCCCTCGGCAACCTCATAAATGGTGAATCGACTTCCCAGCGTTTCATTGATTTGTTTGGTTAATTCTTCGAACTGTCTCCGGGCAATATCAATATGAAGGGGTTGTCGATAATCGGGACCGAAGGTTTTAGGGAGCAAATCTGGGGCTAACCTCCCTAATATTAAGTTGGCGTCAGTTAAGGTCAATGGTCCACCACGACCGTAGCAAGCCGGGCCTGGGTTGGCGCCTGCCGATTCTGGTCCTACCTGGAAGCGTTGATCTTTAAATCTCAGGATCGAGCCCCCTCCAGCGGCTACGGTTTCCACGTCCAACTGATCGGTAAGATATTGTATCCCACCGACCGAGGTTTCAAAAACCCGCGCTAATTCACCCCCAAAGCGGGAAACATCTGTGGAGGTGCCTCCCATATCAAAGCCCACCACTTCTTCAAATCCTTTCTTTTGGGCAAGGGTAGCATAACCCAGCACACCACCGGCAGGACCCGATAAAATAGTATCTTTAGCACGTAAATTTTCCGACGGGATCAAGCCTCCGGAACTTCGCATGAACTCAATGGGAATACCCGGTAGCAAACGCCTTAATTGATTAACGTAGCGGTGCAACACGGGGGCTAAATAGGCATCCACCAAAGTTGTCTGTCCTCGTCCAACTAGGTGAATCATAGGCATTACTCGGTGAGAAACCGAAACATTATGAAAACCAATTTCCTGCGCCCAGTGGGCCAATAATTGTTCATGTTGCGGGTTTTTCCAAGCGTGCAGGAGAACGATGGCTATGGAAGTAAAACCCTCGTCAAAGACGCTTTGTAATACCAAGCGAGCCGCTTCTTCATTCAGGGGAATTTCCACCTCGCCTCGAGCATTTATGCGCTCATGTACAGATATTACCTTCTTATACAACACCTGAGGCTTATGAATGGCCAGGGAAAAGATCTCCGGCCGGGCCTGGTTGCCTATCTCTAAAAGATCCTCAAACCCGCGGGTGATGAATAAAGCTACCGGGGTTCCTTTGCGTTCTAACAGAGCGTTGGTGGCCAGGGTCGTTCCCACCCGCACTGAGGAAATACACGAGGAATCCAAAGACCATTTTTCTGGATGACGTTTTAAAATACGACAAATCCCTTCCACGACCGAATCGGGATACGCATCCGACTGGGATAACAATTTTTCCAGATGCACTTGTCCCAGGGGATCAATGCCAAATACGTCGGTAAACGTCCCTCCTCGATCCACGGCAAACCGCCAGCGCTGGTGACCTTTAACCACGAGAGAATCTAACATACTCAACGAGCCCGTCACAACGTTCGTCCCGGGTGTATCTTCCATTAAGTAACTCCAACATAGTAAATTCTTTAAAAGTATTTAGAGAAAAATGCCATCATTACAGCAACTGTTACGCGATAATAAACGGGGAGCCACGGCGATTTTCCAGGATGCCCTGGACCTATTCCTATCGCTACCAGATGAAAAAATTGCGGAAGAAACCTGGAAAGGAGCCATGGCCCTCAAGGATCGCTTCCCAGTTATGGGTCTTTTCCAGTATCTATCCGAAGAGACTATGGGATTCTATTCGGCCAAAGAAGTGCGAGCGATCATAAAAAGGATAAAAGCAAAGATGGAAAGCAATCGGATAGTACTTGCTTCAAAGGCTCGACACCTGATTCCAGAAAAAAGCAACATCATCACGATCAGCTATTCCAATCTGGTGGCAGAAGTTATTTTGGGTGCTCATAAAGGGGGTAGAGTTTCGAATGTGATTGCCCTGCGATCAGAGCCACAACGAGAAGGGGAACAACTGGCCATCGTACTCCGCAAAGCAGGAATCCCGGTAACAGTAATTGACGATGACCAATTCTCACAAGGTTTGGAACAGGCCAATCTGGTGCTCACTGGCAGTGACTTGATTGGACGGGATTTTTTCATCAACAAAATCGGAACTGCTGCCCTGGTAGCTGGGGCTAACCAGAAAAATATCCCCGTCTGGATCGTAGGAGATTATCTACGCTACGAGCAATTTGCCATCCCCCCTAAGACCTGTCCTTTCCCCTTCGAAACTATCCCCTACCCTAGAAATGCAAAATTGTTTTTAGAAACAGGGTTGCTTTCTCCTGATCGCCTACCTTTGATCCTTAAGGAATCCTAGGGTAGTCACTGCGAATGGAGTTGGGTTAACATTTAACTCCTTGAATATATCGGTACTCGCTACATTGCCCTCTAAAAGCATCGCTAATTGATCCTTCGTCACGGGGAAAAAAGGAAGCTGGTTAAACAGCATAAGAATAGGCCACAGACCCCAGACAGGAACCGGAATCGCCCATTTTTTTCTACCTACAGTTTTAGCGATGATATGAACGATTTCCCTCCAAGTCAATTCGTCAGGTCCGCCGATGGGTATCGTCGGAGAAGAATCTTCTTCACGCATCACGGTCCTCACAACCAGCGTGGCTAAATCTTCCACAACGACAAGAGTAAAAGAGAAGTCCCCTGGATTTTTCAACTGAAATCCCCGA
>CAZBEL010000247.1:0-3218 GCA_964490885.1 uncultured bacterium | reverse complement strand
GTGGGGGATGATGATCAATCTATCTATGGTTGGCGCGGCGCAGATATTCGCAACATCCTCGATTTTGAGAAGACCTTCCCCGAGTGCGAAGTATTTACGCTCGATAAGAATTATCGCTCCACACAGGAGATTCTGGATGCGGCAACTGCCGTGGTTCGAAACAATAAGGATCGTGCTGAGAAAGAGCTCTCGGCCGTGAGTGGGAACGGGGATAAATTGGGCTTAATAGTCACCAACGACGAAATGGAAGAGGCGGATGCTGTCATCAGTGCACTGGAAAAGGAAATTAAGCTGAAAAAGCAGACCTTTAACCATTTTGCCGTTCTTTATCGCACCAATGCCCAATCGCGGGCTTTGGAGGATAGTTTTCGCCGGAACGGAATTCCTTATAAAATTGTCGGCGGTATCCGTTTTTATGAACGAAAAGAGGTAAAAGACCTTCTGGCCTATCTCCGTCTCTTGGTTAATTTAAAAGATACTATTTCCTTGCGCAGGATTATCAATTTCCCGCCCCGAGGAATCGGTCTAAAAACGGTAGATAAATGCGTGAATTTGGCGAAAGAGAAAAAGATTGAACTGTTTGATACCCTGGCCGACCCTAGTCTCATGGGGATCCGTGGGAAGCAGGCCGAATCGTTAGTTTCTTTCCATACCCTCATTACTAAATACCACGAGTTGTTAGACAAATTAAATGTAGGTGAACTGGCGCGCACGTTGGTGGACGAAACCGGGATCCTGAAATATTACCAGGGGCTGGATACTCCCGAGGACCAGGAGCGGCTCCAAAATGTCCAGGAAGTCTTGAACAGCATTGATGAATATATGACCCGCAACCCGGAAGGCCGCCTGGGAGGATTTTTAGAAGAGGTCTCCCTGCTAACCGATATTGATCAATGGAATGAGCATAGCAATGCGGTTACCTTGATGACCGTTCATGCCGCTAAGGGGCTGGAATTTCCCGTTGTCTTTATGACCGGGTTAGAGGATGGCCTATTTCCTCTTTATAACTCGTTGAATGATCGTAAAGAGTTGGAAGAGGAACGACGTTTATTTTATGTGGGTCTGACCCGGGCCAAGAGAAAGGTTTATTTATTATACAGTACCCAGCGGCGCCGTATCGGAGCCGAGAACACTTATGGTTTGGTGTCCCGTTTCGTTCAAGAAATCCCCTCTGAGTGTTTAGAGAATATATCCTTTTCCTCGGCCTTAACCCGGCGGGTAATTACCACACCCAAAGGTTCCACTAAAGTGGAGGTGAAACGAACGGTCACCACCTTCGACGATTTCAAAATCGGGGACTTGGTGGAACATGCCATCTTTGGGGTGGGGAAAGTCATGGCCCTCAGCGGTTCGGGGGAGAACCAGCGGGTAGGGGTTGTTTTCAAGGATGGCTTGCGCAAGAAACTCATCGTGAAATTCGCCAAATTGCGCAAGATCGAGTCACCTTCTGTTTCCTGACTTTTTACAGTAAGGTTTTTTTAATAACGATGAATTAGGTCTTTTTTTGGGTTCATTTTATATTTAACTTATATGAGACTCATTCTCAATAGGAAAGAACATCATGATAAGTGTACAACCCCTTGCAGAAGTATTAAGAAGCGAAGGACTGCGATCAACCCGACAGCGCCAGGCTGTCTGGGAAGAGATATGTTCCACTGATGAACATCGCGATGTTGAGGAGATTTATCTGGCTCTGAAGACGGCTGGACTCAATGTCTCCCGGGCCACAGTCTACCGTACCGTAGAAGTCTTAGCAAAAAATAACCTTATTAACAAACTGGATTTAGGCGACGGACGGATTCGTTACGAACATCGGCAGGCATTGCAACACCACGATCATCTAATTTGTATGCAATGTGGTACTATCGAGGAGTTTACCCACGATACCATCGAATCGTTGCAGGAAGAAGTGGCTCAGGAATTTGGCTTTCAGATCGTAGAGCACCGGCACCAACTTTACGGTTATTGTCGCCATTGTCAGGAGTCCCGTGACCATACTTGATCTCCGTCCTGGTGATACCGCTTCTATTGTCTCTTTTCTCGGCGACCTGGAAGTCCAGTCCCGGTTGGTAGAGATGGGAATACTACCCGGAGTTCGTTTCCGTCTCGTTAAATTTGCGCCTTTAAAAGGTCCGGTGGAGTTGAAAGTCCGGGACTACTACGTTTCTTTGCGCCAGTCCGATGCGGCCTATATTGAGGTACAAACTTAGCAATGGCGAACCGGCTGAAGAAAACCACTGAGGTCCATCAACCTTGGATTGCCCTGGTGGGGAATCCCAATTCGGGGAAGACCGCCCTTTTCAACTTGCTCACGGGCGCCCGCCAGAAAGTGTCGAATTATCCCGGTGTTACCGTCGAGAAAAAGTATGGGACGCTCCATCTACCCGATGAAACTATTGTCCAGGTCCAGGACATGCCGGGAACGTACAGTCTGACCCCTGAATCCTACGATGAACGCATCGTTACGGAACAGGTGCTGGAATGGATTCACGGAATCAATCCCCCGGCGGCTATCATCTCGGTAGTGGATGCCACTAACCTGAGCCGGAATCTGTATCTTACTTCTCAACTGTTGGACCTGGGAATTCCCGTGATAGTAGCCCTGAATATGATGGACTTAGTGAAAAAAAATGATGTAAAAATTGATGTAAAGCATTTGAAAGAGGCCTTGGGGGCAGACGCGGTAGTTCCCATCTCTGCTCTGGAAAAGTGGGGTATGGAAGAACTAAAAACGACCCTATTGAATATCCTGCACACCCCCCCTATTAAGGTACACTTTTTCCCCATTCCCCTCGACAAAAGTATCGAAAAAGCTGTGGCCCCTTTAGTAAAGGCGTTTCAAAAACATTTTTCTTTTTCCCGTCGGCTGGCCATTGCCCAGGCTTTGCGTTTAGTAACGCGTCAGTCTGTCGTAGACATCTATCAACACGCTTCCCTCGATGGTCGGGGTCCAGACCGAAAGGTTTGGATGCAGATTCTACAAATGCGGGATCAAGCTGTGGATGCGTTAGATTCCTTGGGGTATCCCCATCGCATTTTGGAGGCCACGTTACGCTATCATTGGCTGGATGCCCTTTTAGTAACGGACTCCACCTCCATCACCCGCAAGGATCGCAGTGAAAAGTTTGATCGTATTCTGACCCATCCCTGGTGTGGCCCGCTCATTTTTGTCAGGGTCCTTTACCTGATCTTCCATGCTATTTTTAGCTTGTCTACGA
>CAZBEL010000246.1:0-3228 GCA_964490885.1 uncultured bacterium | reverse complement strand
GTCCCCTTTATCTTTGTCCTGTTATATTATATATCTAGCGGATATTTAATGGCGGTGGAACAATTAAATGTTACCCAATTAATCTCCCAGGGTAGGGTATTATCGAACGAAGCAGCGCTGCAACTTGAAGAGCAACTCCAAGCAATCCCTGATGATTTGTCATCAAGAGTTATGCTTTTAGCTTATTATGATAGAAGGGCCTTTGAATCAGGAGATGCTCGGAAGCAACGCCAAAAGCATATTCTATGGATCATTCAGAACAGGCCTGACTCGGAGATTGCCGGTCTTTATTTGACACAGCTTCATCCTTTTTTAGATGAAGGAGCCTACTCAGAGGCAAAAGAGTTATGGTTAAAACAAGTGCAAGTCCATAGTTCTAACGCAGTAGTATTAGGAAATGCCGCAAGCTTCTTTATGCAGGAAGATAACAAGCTAGCTGAAAGGTTTCTAAAACAAGCTCAAGACCTCGAACCTAATAACCCGGAATGGTTCCAGCGTCTTGGGTATCTTTATTCGTTGGAAATTTCGAAGAGGGTAGGTGACTCAAGGAAAGAAATCGCAAGAAAATCACTGAACCAATTTGAGAATGCGTTGCAAAACACTGCTGAAAAGAAAAAAAGGTTCTATATGCTAACTATCCTTGCTAAAACCGCCTTTGAATCTGACGATATGGGTAAAGCAGAATCCTATGCTACTGATCTATTAACTGCAGCAAGTGATTATCAGGATGACTGGAATTATGGGAACGCAATTCATCAGGGAAATCTCATTCTTGGTCGGATAACGTTGAAGTCGGGTGATTTAGTTCGAGCTAAGGAGTATTTATTGAAGTCAGGAAAAACCCCTGGTTCGCCACAACTTAACAGTTTTGGCCCCAACATGTCATTGGCTAGAGACCTACTTGAGAAGGGGGAATCGCAAATCGTTCTTCAATACTTGTCTTTATGCAAAACGTTTTGGGATGGCCACGAAGCAACGTTGGAGCAGTGGATATCTGAGATTCAAAATGGTAGCATTCCTGACTTTGGAGCTAATCTTTCATATTAATAGTCTGAGCCTAAGCGCTTTATAATAGTTTATTAACCGGGTGTATTATTCCAGTTTCATCCTTGACAATAGATCCTCAATAGAATTAGTTTGATCAATCATCGATTGTTCTCAACGAAAAGGAGGGTCCCATGAAAACTATTTCTCGTGTATCACTAATATATTTTATTCTTCATTTTGGTCTGGTTTATGGTGAAGGATTTACCTTAAAAAGTCCCGATATTTCCGGTCAGCTTTCCCAACAGCAGGTCTTCGCCGGTTTTGGTTGTGAGGGAGAGAATATTTCCCCCAGGCTATTCTGGGAAAATGCCCCTGAGGGAACTAAGAGTTTTGCTGTCACTGTTTACGATCCAGATGCCCCTACCGGTGCGGGCTGGTGGCACTGGCTTATATTCAATATACCCAGCGCTGTAACCTCCCTGGAACTGAATGCCGGGAACGTGGAAAGCGGCCTGGCCCCAGAAGGAAGCATCCAGAGTGTTACCAGCTTCGGGCAGGTGGGTTTTGGCGGCGCCTGTCCTCCCGAAGACGATCCACCCCATGCGTATATTTTCACCGTCTATGCTCTGGGTGTTGAATCCCTGGGCCTGGATGCTAACGCCACCCCATCCCTAGTGGGCTTTTACCTGAATCATAACCTCCTGGCTAAAGCCTCCCTCATCGCCTATTATTCCCGGTAATTATAATACTTAGTTACAAAGAACCCTCATAAACCAGGAACTTAATTAACCCATTGACCTTGTAAGACCAAGCATCATTCTGCCAATGTCTTTTAATCTATGAACTTTGGTTACTACACGTTTTAACTAGTGTTGCGGTTCTTTTTCTACCGCTTCTGATTCCCCGCTTTATAGTCGTAATTTCAAATCTATGTCTAAGCAGAATATCCGTAATTTTTGTATCATTGCTCATATCGACCATGGGAAGTCCACCCTGGCCGATCGCCTCTTAGAGTATACCCACACTCTTTCCCGCAAGGAGATGGTAGACCAGGTCTTGGATAACATGGACCTGGAACGGGAACGTGGGATTACCATAAAGAGCCATCCCATCAAGATCCATTACCAGATCCCGGAGGGGGAGACTTACATTTTAAACCTCATCGATACCCCGGGTCATGTAGATTTCACTTACGAGGTTTCTCGTTCCCTGGCAGCGTGTGAAGGAGCATTGCTCTTGGTGGATGCAGCTCAGGGGGTAGAGGCTCAGACAGTGAGTAATACCTACCTGGCGTTAGAAAATGATCTTACTCTCATTCCAGTTATCAACAAAGTTGATTTGCCCAATGCTCAAATTCCTGAAGTTACTCGACAGATTCAGGAACTCCTGGGTTGTGAGGAAGACGAGATCATTCACGCCAGTGCCAAACAGGGGACAGGGATCGAGGACATTTTCCAGGCCATTATTGAGCGGATACCGCCTCCTGCCCATCGCGATGATCAACCCCTACGGGCCCTTATTTTTGACTCTATGTACGACAAATACCGGGGAGCAATCCCCTATATTCGGATCTTCGATGGTGTCCTCAAGTCCCGGGAGAACATTCGTTTCTTCGCCCATCAACAAACCTACGAGGTAACGGAAGTGGGGCATTTCATCATGGACATGGTCCCCACCAAGGAATTGCGTTCCGGTGAAGTGGGCTATCTTATTGCCAATATTCGCGCTGTGGATCACATCCATCCTGGAGATACGATTACCCATCATAAACATCCCGCAGCCGAACCACTCCCCGGGTACAAACGCGTAAAGCCCATGGTCTTCTCTGGCCTTTATCCTGCCGATTCTGAAGACTACAACCAGTTACGGGTTGCTCTAGACAAACTAAAATTAAACGATGCTTCCCTGGTGTACGAACCGGAAACCAGCGAGGCCCTTGGATTTGGATTTCGGTGTGGATTTTTAGGTCTGCTACACATGGAGATCATCCAGGAACGATTGGAGCGGGAATTTGGCCTGGGGTTGGTAACAACGACGCCAAACGTCCGTTACCAGGTGGTTAAAAAGGATGGCATCCGCATCGAGGTGGATACACCGGCCCGCATGCCTCCTTCCGGCGAAATCCAGGAAATCCACGAACCCTACATCCAGGCCGAAATCATCACACCCAAGGAATTCATTGGCGGGATCATGAGGCTGTGCCAGTCTAAACGGGGGATTTACCGAAATACCAATTACCTA
>CAZBEL010000245.1:0-3228 GCA_964490885.1 uncultured bacterium | reverse complement strand
GAGAGTATCAATTTGCTCCTGAATTTCCGGCATCCGCTCCGCGAGCAGTTGGGACTTTGCCATGGCAACCCGCGCGGAAATCCTGCCCGTGGAGTAGTCGTCAGACAGTAGGGTTGCTACCTCATCGCTGCCCTGCACCAACAAATATTCCTGGGAAATCCCCGCCCTGGTATCAGGTATAGTGAAAGCGGCCGAATCCCCTTCGAAAAATGCCCGATTCAGCGCCTTTACCAAATCAACCGCCGAAAAAACACCGGTAATTCCGGGTATTCCTTTCAGGTAAGTCTGAAAGCGATCCATCTTGTGCAGCAGGTCAGGATCTTTCAGAGCATCAGCTTCTCCCCCATCGATGAAGAACTCCAGAGAAACACTTCCCCCTAAATAGCGATCAATCCATTCGGTTTGTTTCCGCACCGGATCGCTACGCTTGAAATAATCCAGTGAATTGGTCCCTACCGAAACCCGGTTAATCCCGATAATGGCGGGAACTAATAAAAGTAACGTTAGCCCTAAGATAACCAGGGCTCGCTTTCGGTGCCACCGACCCATTCCCTGCAATAAACGAGTAGTAAACCCAGCGCGGATGATTTTTCGGTGAGCCTCCTTAGGGGCAGGGATTAGCGTGAGTAAAACCGGTAGGAAAAAGAGGGTGATGCCGTAGGCCGCCAGAACACCAAAGGCGGCTACAATACCAAATTGACGTATAGGAACCAGGTTAGCACTCGTCAGAGACAGAAGTCCCACAATCGTGGTAACGCTGGTCATGGTAATGGGAGCAAACAGGTTTTCGAAGGCGGTGATAATGCACTCCCTGCGGTGCGCAGGATGTTCGCCGTGTTCCTGGAGATACTCCGCCACAATATGAATGGAATCCGCTACCGAAACCGCCATGAGTAAAGGGGTGATAATGGTGGAAATGATATTGATTTTATACCCCATTAAGACCAGGAAACCGTACGTCCAGATCATTGATAAAAACACCACGACGAGGGGCATGACTACAATTCCAACGCGGCGAAACATGGCAAAGATAATGGCCACCATAATCAGCAGCATGATGGGAATGTACCGGGATTGATCTTCCTCATTGTAACGGAAGATAGCCTCATCCATAACCGGACCGCCGCCTAAATGGAAAGTCTTGGGATTGCGCTCTTTTTCCTTCGCCAAAAGAGCTTTGATCTGGTCCAACAACTTCACTTTATAATCAAACTCCCCGATAATGTGCTTCACCTCCACCACGATGGCGGTGTAATGTCCATCCGGGGAGAGGACCGTCCCCGGGATGAAGGGATCGCGGAATGCGCGCTGACGCACGAGGGGTAAGTGGTCTTCAGGAACCGGCAACGTTTCAATCAAAGGATCAAAGTTGATGCTCTCTGAATCCCCCCAGACGATTTGAGCGTTGGTAAGGCTCAATACCCGGCGAACGTTGGGTAAATCCTCGATCTGGCGGGTCAAACGATCGATAAGGGCCAGGTCCTCAGCATTAAAAACGTCCTCCTCAGCCTCGAAAGCAATTACAATGAGTTCATCGGACCCAAACTGATCCAGGAACTGACGGTAATCTTGAATGTCCCGTGGTAGAAAATAAGTTTCGATGGTGTTGTCGAATTGGACTTTGATGGCCAAGCTTCCCAAAAGGGCGGTTATTAATACAATGATAGCGGAGACCCACCACCGATATTGTAAAATAAACTGGATTAAACGAGCCCTTTTACTCATGACATGTCTTTCTGAGATGTTTCCTCGATGATTAATTCCTGAAATAAATGTTTAGGATACTTTCCGAATCTATGCGGTGGGTGTGGTAAGGAGTTCTCATCCTACTTATAGGCCACTAATTTACTTACCTATTTACAATACAATGATAAGCAAATTGGCCGCTGAGGCCTATATCGGCAAATTTCCAATTCACCAAATGGAACAAAGTCACATCTTACTCCACTTTTAGAAAACGAAAGGAATAAAATAACTATTTATCACTCAATTAGCATTACTTAACAATACAATTTAGATAAAGTAGATACAGATTTTTACACAACACCTTGAACCAGGTAAACCCCATCGGACGTTTAGAAACGAGACATCGACCGATAAAAATAATTGCAGAAAAGATATGCCCAAGTATCGATCAAGAATCAATCGATAAATCTAGGGGTAATAACGTCTATTTAGTCAGATGTGCTAATAGTTGTTTGATTTCTTGAAGGGTAAGTCGTTTTACAGCACTACTCCCATCTATGCGTTCTCGGTAAAGCACAACTCGCTGCCCCACCTGCTCGGCAATTTTCCATTCTTTCCCATCTATATTAACTCGATCCCCCACAGAAAAATTTTTTCCATACTCTTGTCTTGTATGACTCGCCACGGTATTCATATTCGTACCTATTGAGTTAAGGATTCATTTGATAATTCTAGTATTGTTAACAGAAAATTTGGAATAAAGTTCATAAAGATGTCAAGGGGAGCCTTTAATCTGGAATCGGCAACTAATATACAAAGTTACCTAATCTTCAGGCGATATAAAGTCAATACATAACCAGAGTCCAGTAAGACGTGGCTGTGATCTGGATTAGACAAAAAGCTTATCTTAAGCTGACGGCGCTTCCACTTTCGGGGGTGTTTTACGCATCCGTTTGAATAGAACGAACATGACACTTCCCAGTCCAAAAATGAGAATAATCATGTTGACGAACCAGCCAAGGAAAGGAATAAACTTCAGAAGCCAGAGGAGGAAGAGCCCCAGGACCACGTTCAACACAACGGCTGTGTTGGGTTTATTGAGCGCTTGTAACAGTCGTTCACCCAAGAGATTTGCCAGACCAAAGGCACCTAAAATGGTCAGGATGAACAAGCCCGCGACGGCCAGGGGAATCAAGGGAATCCCAATAATGGAGATGGCCAGAAACACGATCACAGGGATGACGAGGACTAACGTAAGCACGCCCCACCCGGCACTTGGGAGAGGGTTGGTTTTAAGCTGTTGAGAAATGCGCTGCACCGGAGCGGGTAGTAAGACGGCCACCAGAATACCCAGAGCTAAAAAGCCTAAAAAAGTCACGGCCCGAAAACCAAAGGGAACCACGGAATGCATCCAGGGAGATTTGAAAGGCATCAAGTGTGTCAGACGAAAATCGTTCACCACTACGCGATCCCCGTCCAGGCGGGCTCCAGCGGCAACCTCCACCTCCCCACCAATGGACACGGCATTCTTACGAACCACGG
>CAZBEL010000244.1:0-3230 GCA_964490885.1 uncultured bacterium | reverse complement strand
TGCTACTTCGGGGGTAGGGGTGGGTTTCTTCTCTTTTTCCTTCTTAGTCTTCTTTTCTGCTGCTGCCGCTTCCCGTCGCAGAATCCACTTTTGCATTTCTTTCTCGATCTGTTCCTCATTGAGTCCCTGTCGTATCAGATGCCAGCGATAGACGATACCCTCCTCGCGTAGCAACCGGTGAGCGGCCTGGGTCATCTGGGCGCCTTCACCAAGCCAATGCAGCACTCGTTCAGCTTTAAACGAATGGGGATTTCTCTTATCCAAAGGGTTATACCACCCTAATTCTTCGATGGCAGCTCCATCCCGACGTTTCCGGGAATCCATCACCACCAATCTGTAAAATGGTCGATTTCGTCTTCCAATTCGTTTCAGTCTAATTTTAGTTGCCAAAAGTGTCTCTCCTTAATTCAATCCCATCACCGGGAATTTGCCCCGGCTAAAGGGGGTTCGTTTATTTACCTGTTTCATCATCTTTTTCATAAGGTGGAACTGCTTTAATAACTGGTTCACTTCCTGCACCGGACGTCCCGATCCCCGGGCAATCCTTTGTCGTCGACTACCGTTAATGCGCTCAGGATGGCACCGCTCTTCGGGCGTCATAGAGTCGATGATGGCCCTTGTCCAAACCAGTTGTTGATCATCAAGGGATAACCCTTTTAGCCCCTTTCGGCTCATTCCCGGCATCATCCCTAAAATCTGATTCAGGGGACCCATCTTCTGCAATTGGGTCAACTGAGTCCTGAAATCTTCCAGTGTAAGCTGGTTTTTAGCCAGGTTTTTCTCTACCTGGTGCATGGCTTTTTCATCCACAACAGCTTGAGCTTTTTCCACTAAGCTGATCACATCACCAAAGCCTAAAATTCGATCGGCTATCCGTGCCGGATCAAATAACTCTAGCCCTTCTATCTTTTCCGAAACACCAATGAATTTGATGGGCACCTGGGTCACTTCAGTTATGGACAACGCCGCACCACCCCGGGCATCCCCATCCATTTTAGTGAGAATAATACCCGTCAATTCTAAGGCCTCATTGAATGCCTGGGCCGATAAAACAGCATCTTGTCCGGTCATCCCGTCCACTACGAACAGGGTTTCCACGGGCTTTACAGCTTCAGCAATCCGCTGAACTTCCACCATCATTTCACCATCCACGTGCAGACGGCCGGCGGTGTCCAGAATTACAACATCGATCCCATCTGCTCGAGCCTCTTCCAGGGCATGTTTACAAACAGCAACAGCGTCTGCTGTGGGTTCAGCAAAACAAGGAACGCTCTGCTTTTTGGCCAAAGACTGTAATTGTTCGATAGCTGCCGGACGGTATAGATCCGCTGCTACCAACAATACTTTTTTATCCTGTTTAGATAGATAATGCGCTAACTTAGCACACGTGGTGGTCTTCCCCGACCCCTGTAGACCCGCCATTAAAATGACTACCGGTGGCTTGGAACTCAGGTTCAAGGGAACCGGTTTCTGACCCAACAAGGCAACCATTTCATCCCGTAAAATTTTGATGAAAAGTTCTCCCGGCTTAATGGATTTGGTCACCTGAGTACCTAAGGCCTTCTCCCGCACCTGCTGGATAAAAGTACGGACGACCTGCACATTTACATCGGCCTCTAAAAGGACCCGACGCACCTCTCGTGCAGTGTCGTTAATATTTTTTTCGGTGATGACTCCTAATCCACGGATTCGCTGGAGAACGGAATGTAACCGATCGGTAAGTTGATCAAACATGTTTTTTCAATTCAATTAAAGCTGCGAAAGTTAGACGTAATTGTTTTTCGAATCAACTTTTTATGCCGGCTTTTCTATTCAACTGTAACCCATAAAATACGTGCCAAATCCAAAGCTTAATCATTCGCAATAAGTTACCTCCCCTCCCGCTGAGTACCCTTCCTGTGGGGATTTTACAACGGAGAGCGTAAACGCAATCGAATAGTGATTATTTCTTCTTTTCCTTCGGGGCTAGTTTCTCATTGATTGCTTCGATGTCGGCACGCAAGGCTTGAATACTCTGATCCAGATCTAAAAAGCGCTGGCTGTTGGAGCGTCTTGTACGGTTAAATGAATCCTCTAAATCGCTAAGATCGGTCTCCAGATTGTCGAACTTCTTGGTCACTTTTCGATCCAATAATTCCAAATCAAACTTTACATTATCAATTCTGATCCCCAAAGAATCGGCCACATTGTTGATTAAATTGGTATTGGCAATAATATCCAATTGGGCCTTACGGAGGTGTTTTCCCCGACCGATGAACTGGAGATTTAATTTACGCAAGTCTTCGCGGAACTCGTTATTCACCACATCAACATGCTTTTTATCATTCTCATTCAACTGATCCATACGTTTGATCATCTCTGAGGCCATATATTGAAAATAGCCACCGGCAGCGATGAGAATAATCAGTAATCCGAAAATAATTTTATCTTTAACACTCATAAGATTCCTCTTATTTGCCTAATTTTTCCACACGTTTTTCCCACTCACTCATTTCGTGATTCTCCGGGGGACTTTCTTTTTCTACTTCCTTTTTAACCTCTTCACCCCGCTCCTCTTCAGATTTGATCTCTTCCAGGAGTTTATCTTTGAGTTCTGCATTGGATTTTAGTTGTTCCAACAGGGAAGCGACTTCTTCGTTGAAATCAGCGATGGTGTGCTCCAGACGCTGTACCAATTCATCCAGAAGTGCCTTACCATAACTCTCGTTGATCCCCTCCAGGAGATCATCCAATTTGGTATTCAAATAAGCCTGCCGGCTTTCCTCTTTATCAAAATCGATAGCCATAAGACTCCCTCAAATTACCCATAGTTTCAGTTAATGTGAAAAAATTATTTCACCCTTCCGCAATCAAGGTGAAATTAGTTTTTAACAACCATCCCATCTTAGGTGACATGGGTTCGCTGGTTTCAGGTATCCCCGCTTCTTCAAATGCTGCAATTAGGGGGAAAAAGATTTTCTGTTGCAAGGAATAAGGAAGCCGGTCGGAGGTTTCCGTAGCCACTAGTTCTTTTCCGCCAATACTTGTTTCCGATCCTCGCTTAAACACATATTTCTGAGCGATGATGTGAACGTGAATATAATCTTCTACGTAAACTGCGAGGGCGTAGTCATAGCGACGAATATCACGGGCTACTGGTTGAGGGGTGGTTACCAACAAATAGCTTTCTGGGGCATAAAGGTCGATACGATACCCCATTGCTTCCAAAGTTTGTTTACAAGTTTGCAGCG
>CAZBEL010000243.1:0-3231 GCA_964490885.1 uncultured bacterium | reverse complement strand
AGGCTATAAAGGTACCACCTTGGGTGGACGAAGAGGTCACCAATGATCCCCGTTATTACAATGCCAATTTGGTCACCCAACCTTTTACCACCTGGGCCAAACGTCCCCGGTCATAATTAGGAGTCAAGCCATGTTCTTATTTAAAAAGACCAAAATATTACAGCGCAAAATGGAGGAATTCTTGGACGTCACCAGCGAATCGGGTCTGGTGTTCAAGGAAGGCATCGATCATTTCCTCCAGGGAGAGCAGCAGAAGCTCGCCGGATCTATTGACAGAATTAGCGAGTTGGAATCTCGAGCTGACAAACTCCGCCGCGACATTGAATCCCAACTTTACACGGAAACCCTCATTCCTGAATCCAGAGGGGATGTTCTGGCCCTATTGGAAAACATCGACGACATCAACAACTTAGCTAAAGATACATTGGTGGAATTTTCCATCCAATCCCCCCAAGTCCCTGAAGAATTACACGATGATATGAACCATTTAGCTGACCATGTCTCCCATGCGGTTGATGAAGTGGTTCGGGCAACGCGTGCTTTTCTGAAAACACCCATGACTGTCCGGGATTACCTTCACAAAGTATACCATTACGAAAAAGAAGCGGACAGCGTCGCCCAGGAATTGAAACGCAAAGTATTTCAAGGTAACCTGGACTTGAGCACCAAGTTACATCTACGCTTTTTCATTACCCATATCGACATTCTGGCCGACCAGAGCGAAGACGTGGCCGATCGGTTGGCCATTTACACTCTCAAGCGTTCCGTCTAAACCCGCAGCACCATCGTGTTACTTCTCTTTTACCTCTCCAGCGGATTGTTCTTGGGCTGGTCGTTAGGAGCCAATGATGCCTCCAACATTTTCGGAACGGCCGTGGGGTCCCGTATGCTGCGTTTCAAAACCGCTGCTATTGTAGGGAGTATATTTGTCGTCCTGGGAGCGGTCATTTCCGGCAAAGGCACGACTAACACCCTAAATCAGTTAGGAGCGGTAAATCAGTTAGCTGGGTCGTTCACCGTCGCTTTGGCGGCAGGGTTCACTGTCTTCTGGATGACCCGCTTGCGATTGCCAGTCTCCACTTCCCAGGCGATCGTAGGTGCAATCATCGGTTGGAATTTATTTGCTGGTAAGCCTTCCGACTTAAATGCCCTGGTGAAAATAACCACGACCTGGGTAGCTAGTCCTATCTTGGCGGCCTTAGTGAGCATGGGACTGTACAAACTTTTCAGTGCCCTTTCCCGGGTTTTCAAAGTCCATCTTTTTGCCCTGGACGCCTACACTCGCCTGGGGCTTTTAATCGCCGGAGCTTTCGGCGCCTATTCCCTGGGGGCCAACAATATTGCTAACGTCATGGGCGTTTTCGTCCCCGTTTCCCCCTTCACCTCGATTACCATTAGCTCCGGGCTGGAGATTAGTGGCTCGCAACAATTATTTTTCCTGGGGAGCCTGGCCATTGGAGTAGGTATGTTAACCTATTCTCAAAGGGTCATCGCCACGGTGGGGGAAGGTGTTTTGAAACTCACACCCCAAGCGGCATTAGTAGTGGTCCTATCGGAAGGACTGGTGCTTTTTCTCTTTGCTTCCCACGGACTAAAACAGTGGCTCATGGCTCACCATTTACCCTCTTTTCCTTTAGTCCCACTTTCCAGCTCCCAGGTAGTGGTAGGTGCCGTCGTGGGAATCGGATTGGTCCACGGAGGCCGCAACATCCGCTATCGTTTGTTAGGCAAAATTGCCTCGGGCTGGGTGACCACCCCCATCATGGCTCTGTTGATCTCCTTCCTAGCACTCTTCTTCCTGCAAAATGTTTTCAATCAACCCGTTTACCAACCCTAATACCTTGCGGAAAGGAACAAACCCCATGTGGCAGAAATGGATCTATCTCGTCTTAATCGTTCTATTGAACAACACTTTCCTATCAGCATTTGAGCAAGGTGACCAGCAATTCTGGCACGCGGAAAAACTATCGTATACCCTTAGCGAAAAACGCAAACTCACTTTGGAGCAGGACTTTCGTTCCGGAAACCAAGCGGCCGATCTCTACTACGTCCACAGTGATTTTGGATTTCAACAGAAAGTAAACCCGTTCCTAGTCTGGGGCCTCCATTTCCGGGAAGTATTCATGGACGGCAGCGACGGTTGGTTTCCCGAACATCGTCCCTATGGTCAATTGGTAGTCAAATTACCTTTTGGTCCTTTCAGTACTTCTACCCGGGCACGGTTTGAGTACCGCATTCTCCCTTCCGAAACTAAAATTCGCAACCGGGACATGATCACGATTAAACTGCGCCGTTCATACACTTCTCTGAAACTAGTTCCCTATATCGCCGACGAAATCTTTTACTCGCTGGAAAGCCAGGAACTTAATCGCAACCGCTTTTACATAGGTTTCGCCGTAAAGCGATTTACCCGGGGTACACCTGTCTTCTATTACATGTACCAGAGTTCCCTGAAAAATGACTCGTGGTCAGGGATCAATGTGTGGGGGATTAAAATCGGGTTATAAAACCAAGACAACTTTTAATAAGAACTCGAACAGGGTCTCCCGACCCTGTTCAATTATATTAGAAATGCCCCTTTTAGAGAATGGTCAAATAGATAAAGACAATTCCCGGTTTCCCTTGTTCACTCTTCCTGCTCCATTTCCTCCGAATATTTACCTAAGGTAGCGGTACTGTTCAGCCGAGCGCGTTTCAGGAATTCGGCCTGGGCCTGAAGAACATTCTCACTCTTTCCTTGCCAGGCTTTCAGAGCTGGGGCTTGCAGTGCGCGACCGAAAGAGAAGGTCAAATTCCAGGGATGATTCCCGTCCAGAAGGCGATTCATGGCATTCAGGTGGGCCGTGGCGCGCTCATCACTCTGTCCGCCGGAGAGAAAGGCAATACCCGGAACCGCTGCGGGAACCGCCCGACGGAGACACTCTACCGTGCGCTGAGCCACTTCCTCAACACTGGCCTGTTGGGGACAATCGTAGCCGGAGAGAACCATATTGGGCTTTAATACCATTCCTTCCAGCATCACGCCCTGGGCGGACAACTCATAAAAAACGGTGTGGAGGGTTTCTTCGGTGATGACGAAACTTTCCTCTATTGTATGTTCACCGTCCATGAGGACTTCAGGTTCCACGATGGGGACCAAGTTATTTTCCTGGCACAGGGCGGCGTAGCGCGCCAGCGCGTGGGCATTTGTGGCCAGGCACGTGGAGGTGGGAATATCTTCACCAATGGTAA
>CAZBEL010000242.1:0-3231 GCA_964490885.1 uncultured bacterium | reverse complement strand
GGTCGAATACCCGATAGTATCTACCCGGAATAAGGTCTCGTAAGTGGGATCCTGATCTAACGAATCCAGAAAAGCCTGGATTTCAGGCCAGGTATGAAAGCGTGGATCCAAAGCCTGTGATGAAACAAAAGATGAGAACAAACCAACCAACAAGAGGGCCGCGAAGGTCCTTACAAAGGGTCTTGAAAACATTAATGATTTACTTTAGGTAAGTAACCTTACCTGAATATATTTTGTCTCTTACTTTAACTTGATATAAGTAAACGCCGCTGGAAACTGCTTTTCCAGTGAGGTCATGCCCAGACCAACGGAAACGGTGAATTCCCAGATTTGCAGGGATAAATTTTTCCTGCCATACAACCCGGCCTAACAGGTCATAAATAGCAATGTCCACCGGTTGTAGCTGGTTGATGGCAAATTGAAAAGATAAGGTACTATTGAAAGGATTAGGGAACGGTGCACCCAATAGAAAAGAGGTTGGTAATGATGGCTCTGGTGCTACTTCAGCGACTGAGATCGTAAGTGCTTGGGCATAGAGATTCGCCAGATCAGCCTTTCCCGAACTACGTAAATCAATCCAATGGAGCAACCAGACCGGTGGCCCGTCTCCATTAGTGGAATCCAATAATGTCAACTGGGCCTGTTTTTGATCGTGGTATTCCGCAATCAATGGTATTCCGTCTGCGGAGTAAATATTTTCCCCATTTAAAACCACCTGCCCATAGAGATCGAGTCCCCCGGCTAACACAGGATCAGGATTGGTAAACCCCCGACCATCTTCCCATACTACCAGGAAAGTTCCGTTATCCACTGCTTTAACAATCGGTTGGGACTGGTAAGACCCTTCCAGGCAAATGGCGAAGTTGTCTCCCAGTAGGACCTGGTTCGCAAGGTTAAGTTCTTGTCCGTAGATATTCCAGTCGAGACTATCGCGAAAATCTTCCCACACAACTAGTGCCGTTTCACTTTGCGATTCCACGGCAAGAACCAGGTTAACCTGATCATTGGGAGCCGTTGTAAGTGCTTGCGGAGTAGACCATTGGATGGTGCCATCCCAATGGACAATCTGCGCATAAAGGTCCTTGGAAAAGTTATGCAGTTCTTCCCAGGCAACCAGAACCCCTTCGTTATCGGAGATTATTTCTCCCACAAGGTTTTCAGGATCACCCACGTTAGCCAACGTATATCCCGTGCTGGGCCAACCGGTTGAAACTTGCCCATCCAAAGTATACTTTTGATATTTTAATACTCCAGACCCCCAAATATCCTCCACCCAAAAGAGTAAAAACTCACCGTTGGGGGTGGGAAATAGAGCTTCTACATAGTCGTCGATCCACGTGCCTTCTACTAAGGGAATGCCCCCATCCTGTAACTGGGGTATACCGTTAGTATCAAAGCGTTGGAAATAGACATCATAATCAATTTGATTGCGAATCTCCGACCAAAGACATGCAATTCCGTCAGGGGTTTCTAATAAAAATGCCTTTAACTGGTCTGCGCTACTATTGTAAACTAATACCCCACTCGAATCCCACTGGGTTTCCAATGCTGAATTGAGCTTTTGTAAACGGATACGTTTCACCCCTGTGGAAGCCTCAAAAAGGGCCGTATAAAGCCACCCTTGAGTAAAAAGGGTTACTGGTTCATTTTCCAGGTCGTAAGCAAAGGCGTCTACAGTGCTAATTTGTTGTCCGTTGTAGTAGGTTGTATCGGGACCCTCGGTAGTTACAGGAGTGGCATAAAGGGTTTTTCCACTTCGGCTATCTAGCCAGTCAACTAAGACATTCCCGTTGCTAACGTACCAACCATGGGTATAGTCCACATCCCCGTCCAAACCTGCTAGGCCTAACAGACCATCATCCGGAAAGGCTACCGTACCATTAGCGGTTATCCGCTGCACGCGTAAGGTGACACTACCACTCTGCTGATCAGCAAAAACCACGTAAGCTCCACCCTCATCATCCCCAGAAGCAATAGGTGCAAACTGATAACCGCTCGCTTGGGACACTGCTGCTCCGCTACCACCAAGGGTCTGGATACCTGCTGCATCGAAATGCTGTCCTCTAAGGTCCACATTGGGGAAAACGCCCTGTTCATAAAATAACCAGACACCTCCACTTCCGTCCGAGACAAACCGCGTGTTCGCATTTTTCAAGCCGGAATTATCCACTGCTATCCCAGAGGAATCCCAGGCCAAAGCGCCGTCCGCCGCCACTTTTTGCAGGTAGGCATCACCGTCAAGGCTATCGGCGCGGTAGTCTGTCCAGACAATAAAAACATTCCCCAATTGGTCCCGTTTTAGCCGAGGACCAGTTTGTTCAGTAAGTTGATTGGTCACTAGACGAGGCGTGGCAAACACTGCCCCGGTAGCATCAAACAGTTGGTAACGCACCTTCGTCGGGGCTTCCCCCTCTTGCCAAACTACCAAGGACGTATCACCATGCATAAACGTCGTCCGGGGACTGGTTTCAATATAGGGTTCAGTAGCCACTGGTAATCCGGTAGAGTCAAAAACAAGGCTCATATCCGTGTTCAAACGCTGCAGGTATACATCCACTTCCCCATCCCGTGTATCGGCCCAGACAAGTTGTGCTTGATGGTTCCCCGTGTATTCAATGCTCTTGGGGCCCTGATTTCCATTTACACTGATAATCGGACTGCCACCCTCCCCAGGAGATACTACATGATCCCAGGAAATGTGAACGCCATAGATGTCCTCATCCAATCCATTACGTTTATCCTGCCAGGTGACAAACACTCCCCCCAGACTGTCGGTGCACATGTTGATGGCTACCTGTCGACCAGGAACCTGACAGAGCACCTGTCCTTCCATGGGTAAGAGGAGGTTTCCGTCGGCATCAATATGTTGTAAAAATATATCCCCTTCTTCGTCAAAGCGATAATCTACCCAAGCAATATAGGCCCCTCCGACCCCATCCTCAATGGCAACAGGATCTTCCTGACGCCCCGGCAAATCCGTCACCGCCTTCCCCTCCGTACCCCACAACAGTAGGCCACTTTTATTCACTTTTTGAGCAAAGACGTTGCGGCTACCATAACGGGTATCAGACCAGACAAAAATGATCGTACCGCTATCGCCGGGACAAATTGTCTTCTGCCATTCTATGTGAACTCCCTGTCGGATGGGGACACCATTAGGAGACCATAACTCATCTCCCCAGAGAAGGTTTAAGAGGAGAAACATTCCCCCTAAAGTGATGACTAACCGTT
>CAZBEL010000241.1:0-3241 GCA_964490885.1 uncultured bacterium | reverse complement strand
GGGATTGGCTGCTTTTAACCAATCCCCCAGGCTGGACCTATTTTGTAAATGAGGAAGTAAGGGAGCGTCAGCTCCGGGCAAATTATAAATTTCGGCTACGCAGTACACGACTTTCTTTTGCTCCCGCATAGACCAACTATTACCTAAAATTCCCTGAGGTCCAGGATATTGCCCGGACCTCAACACAAAATGTCCAGGACCAGTGGCCGTATAGCCGTGTTCATGATAAGCCTGACGGTAATAAGTGCCGTGATCCAAGAGCCACCGAAAGCCCCCCTTAAAATAGGGATTCAAACGTTGGATAATATGGTTCGGAAACTGATCAATAGAAATAAAAACTACTAGCGCCGGTGTTGACTGCGGGTGAAGGGGGAAAAACCAAAAAAGGAATAGTAGCAGAAAAAGTCTAAACCGTCTCAACCGCCTACTTTCAAAAAGCGTCTTTTACCAACTTTAATGACTACCGTCTCTCCTTCCTTTAGTTGGTGCTGAATGTCCGTACAAACTTCACCATCAAGGCGCACCGCTTTCTGACGAATTAGTCGCCGTGCTTCGCTCTTACTGGGCACAACATGGGCTTCGGTTAAAACATTCACCAAGAGATCATCATGGGAAAGATGATAAGCCGGCATTTCCTCAGGATGTTCTTTCTGGACCACAACCCGTTGAAAATGCCGTTCAGCTTCCTGCGCTGCCTGGGAATCGTGGTATAAGGTCACAATTGCAAGTGCCAGGTCACGCTTTACATCCCTGGGATTGGTCTGTGTATCTGCCAACCGGCGACGAATTACAGCTAGGTCTTCTGGGCTATAGTCAGCAGCCAAAGCAAAATATTTCTCGATTAGAGTATCTGGAATTGACATCACCTTGCCATACATCTCTTCAGGAGGATCGTACAAGGCGATGTGGTTGCCGTAAGACTTCGACATTTTCTCCACACCGTCAGTTCCCTCTAAGAGTGGCAGAGTAAGGATAACCTGCGGTTCCTGATCATATGCTCGTTGTAGGTCGCGTCCCACAAGGAGATTGAAGGTTTGATCAGTCCCCCCTAACTCCACATCAGCATGGAGGGCAACGGAATCCATACCTTGCGCTAGAGGATAGAGAAATTCATGAATGGATATGGGGACTTCTGCGGCGTACCGTTTGGCAAAATCATCCCTTTCTAACATGCGCGCCACCGTGTGGTGGCTGGCTAAACGAATCACCTCACTGAAAGACATTTTATCAAGCCATTCAGAGTTATAAACAATTTTAAGCGTATCAATATCAAGTATTACTTTAGCCTGTTCAACATAGGATTGGGCATTTTGACGGGTCTCTTCTAAAGAAAGATGGGGACGGGTTTTGTTCCTTCCGGAGGGGTCGCCAATCATGGCAGTAAAGTCACCTATCACCAGTATAGCCTGATGCCCCAAGTCTTGGAAATGACGGAGCTTCCGTAAGACCACGGCATGCCCGATGTGCAAGTCCGGTCGGCTAGGATCACAACCCAACTTAATGTTCAAGGGAATCCTCGTTTTGCGTGAACGTTCCAGCTTCCGGACTAATTCATCTTCGGGGACAATACTCTCCACTCCCCGACGGATCAATTCCATTTGTTCATTTACGGGTGGAAATTTCATCGTTGATGTCCTTCGCGCTGGAGTTCACGCTGGATGTCGCGTTTTTTTATAGTCTCTTTTTTGTCGTAGGACCGTTTCCCTCGAGCCAGAGCGAATTCTACCTTGGCCCATCCGCGTTCGTTGAAATAGATCTTCAAGGGCACGGCAGTAAACCCTTTTTGGGTGAGTTTCTGATTGAGCTTACGGATTTCACGCTTTTGAAGTAGTAAACGCCGCTCCCTACGGGGAACATGGCCGGTAAACCCCGTATGCGAATATGTGCTAATATGAGCACCAACGAGAAAAACCTCTCCATCACGCACCGTGACGTAGGCATCTTTTAAGTTAGCAGGGCTCTCCCGGAGACTTTTCACCTCACTCCCCAGCAATTCAATTCCTGCTTCGAAAGTGTCAAAAAGGTGGTAGTCGTGACGTGCTTTCCGATTCGTGGCAACAATGATCTTTTCCATTTCAATAACTGGCGACCAAAATACTGTGGTTCTAAGGGGTGATTCAAGTTTAATCCTTGCCCAAAGTCGAGGAAGAAATGTAAACTCCTTTACTGAGTAGCATGCCCGGATGGCGGAACTGGTAGACGCGCTAGGTTCAGGGTCTAGTGTTCGCAAGAACGTGCAGGTTCGACTCCTGTTCCGGGCACCAAACAGTCTGGTAATCTACCCACTACCCCATTACGATTTTTTTATCTAATGTATTCACTACTAAGGTGCAGAAATACCCAGACGTAAAAAGAATAGTAGATTTTGCCCCCAGAAGAACAATTTTATTAGTCTATTTTTAAAATAGTACCCACCGTCCAACTCGTTAAATAGTATCGCGGGGTTGACTCATTCAAAAGGATAACCTTAGGACAATTGTGCTTTCCCTCGGTGGACCAAGCCATGAAAATAATCGGTAAGAAACGGGTTCTGGTGAGCTAAATTTTCTACCACTTCAGTCGCCCACTGGATGTACTCCCAGCGCCGACGACGTGACCAACCCTGGGGAGGGTTATCCAAAATCTCCTGGACATTGGCGATTTTATCGGCAATCTTAATTTCACAGGCTGCCCGGGAAAGATTTCCGGCATGGTCGATTTGTTGCTGTTTGCGTAACATCTTGGGCAAGGATTTATTATCGCTCACCTCTCGGACAATGTGGGCCACCTCCGCACCAAAATGGGACTCTAACTCCGCTTCTGTAGTTTCCGTATCCTCTAATGTATCGTGTAGCAAAGCCCCTAACAAAGTTGCCAAATCCCGTACGGCTCCCCGTTTCCAAAGAATCGTCATTACCTCAATGGGATGGTTAATGTAAGGGATATTTTCCCGGTCCTTACGACGCTGGTTGCGGTGTTTGTACATGGCAAATTCTAATGTTACAAATAATTTATCTAACTCATGATCAGTCATCGTTTTAGACTTGTAGTTTGTATCTAAACATTACAGGCGCATTGATAGCTATACATCCTTAAATAACTCCGGTTGTTTTTTCATGGCGGTAGTCACCTTTTCAAAAGCATCAATAATATCCTGGGTGTCGCGCTCATTTCCCAGCAAATAGATTTGTTTTAGCCAAACTGCTTCCTTGTTGCAGAGACGTTCTGTTACCGGCAGTTGCAATTGATTGTAATGTTCGCT
>CAZBEL010000240.1:0-3241 GCA_964490885.1 uncultured bacterium | reverse complement strand
AGGTCTCGATTTTTAAAAGGGAATAGTTACCGTGGGTATTATCAATCCAGCAGAATTAGATCTTAAAGAAGAAGCTGTCGTTCGCGTAAAACGGGTAGCTAAAGTCACATCACGCGGCAAACGCTTCCGTTTCTCCGCCATGGTGGTCATCGGCGACGGGAAAGGCCACGTGGGTGTAGGACTGGGGAAAGCAGGAGAAGTCATGTCCTGCATCAGTAAAGCGAAGGAGAATGCCAAGCGGCAAATTGTGAAAGTCCCGGTTATTAACGGCACCATTCCCCACCAAATCGTGGGTAAATACGGTGCCAGCCAAGTGATGTTGAAACCCGCCGCTCCAGGGACCGGTGTAATCGCCGGCGCTGCTGTGCGAGCGGTCATGGAGCAGGTGGGTATCCAGAATATTTTAACCAAGCGGTACGGTTCGAACAACTCCATGAATGTGGTCCGCGCCACTATGGACGCCCTGTTAAAACTTCAGGATGCCGTGACGGTGGCCAACAAACGGGGTATGACCATTAAAGAGGTGTTCAGTTAAACCATGGCCAAGAAACAGAAAATGTTACGCATTACCCAGGTTCGGAGTCGTATTGGGTATGGTCAAAAGGCGAAACGCACGTTGGATGCTTTGGGTTTGCGACGGATGCATCAAACCGTAGAGCAGGTTGACAATCCTGCTATTCGTGGGATGATCAATAAAATTAGTTATTTAGTACATGTAGAGGAAGTATCATGAAGATGGGGTCACTCCAGCCACCGCCAGGAGCCCGGCGAGACACGAAGCGTCGTGGTCGCGGTGCCGGAAGTGGGTTAGGCAAGAGTGCCGGCCGGGGAAATAAGGGTTACCATTCCCGCAGTGGCAGCAAACACCGTCCCTGGTTTGAGGGGGGTCAGATGCCTTTACATCGCCGCCTGCCCAAGCGTGGATTTTCCAATGCCCGATTCCGCCAGGAATACCAGATTGTGAACCTGAAGCAAATTGCCAAACTGGAAGAGACGATCATCGATCCTCAACTCCTTTATCAAAAGGGGATGATCCACTCCGCCCTTAAACCGGTGAAAATTTTAGCTGAAGGTGACTTGAAGAAGGCTGTGGAGGTAAGCGCAACAGCTTTTAGTACCAGTGCCAAGGAAAAAATCGAAGCTGCGGGAGGCACAGCTACGGTCTTATGATCGATAAGATCAGAAATATTTTTAACATTCCCGAACTTCGCCGGCGGATTCTATTTACTTTCGGTATTCTGATTATCGTTCGGGTAGGTGCCCATATTCCCCTCCCTGGGGTGAATGGCGATGCCTTGCGAGCGGCCTTCGAGAATCTCCAGAGCCAGAATACGTTATTCGGGCTTTACGACCTGTTCGCTGGGGGAGCGTTCCGTAAAGCGACCCTCTTTGCCCTGGGTATCATGCCCTACATCTCCGCTTCTATTATGTTACAATTGATGGGAACCGTGGTACCTTATTTCCAGCGGTTACAGAAAGAAGGGGAAGAGGGGCGGAAGAAGATTACCCAAATCACGCGTTATGGTACGGTGTTGATTTCGGCCCTCCAGGCTTATGGGGTAACAGTCTTCTTAGAATCCATGACCGCCAATGTTTCCAATACCACCCTAGCTGTGGTTCCCCATCCCGGTGCTGGATTTAAATTCGTGGCTATTGTGAGTATGGTTACAGGCGTGATCCTCATGATGTGGTTGGGTGAACGCATTACCGAGCGGGGAATTGGGAACGGCATTTCGCTCATCATCATGATTGGGATTATCTCGCGGCTGCCCAATGTGCTTTTAAGCGAGATTTCTTTGATTCGAGAGGAGGTGCGCGGACTTCTTTCAGAAGTTGTACTCATCGGTATCATGTTTGTGGTCGTTGGGTTTGTGGTATTTTTAACCCAGGGTACGCGGAAGATACCGGTCCAATACGCCAAACGAGTTGTGGGACGCAAGATTTACGGGGGACAGTCGACGCACATTCCTTTACGTGTGAATACTGCTGGGGTTATGCCCATTATCTTCGCTCAGGCTATCATGTTTATTCCCAGCACTGTGGCTACTTTTTTTGGCGAGAGTGAATTCATGCAGGGTGTCATGCGCTGGTTTTCGTTTGATCACCCCTTCTATTGGGCGGTTTTCGGACTCATGATCGTTTTCTTTACTTTCTTTTACACCGCCATCGCTTTTGATCCCGTGCAGGTTTCTTCAAACATGAAACAGCATGGTGGCTTTATCCCCGGGATTCGCCCTGGGAAACGAACGGCGGAATACATCGAGAACATTTTAACTAAGGTCACCTTGCCTGGATCTTTCTTCCTCGCTTTTGTGGCTATTTTCCCTTACATCCTTATGAATGCCATGGATGTGGGTTATGACCTGGCCTCTTTCTTTGGTGGCACTAGTTTACTCATTATCGTGGGTGTAGCCCTGGATACCCTCCAGCAAATTGAATCCCATCTTTTAATGCGTCACTATGATGGTTTTCTAAGCCGTGGTCGGTTACGCGGTCGGAGGCGGATGTAATGGTGCGTATACGTTCACCGAAAGAGATCCACAAGATCGCCGAGAGCTGTCAGATCGTAGCTGATACGCTGGATATGCTAGCCGAGTATATTAAACCCGGTGTCACTCTCGTAGAGTTGGATACCTTGGCAGAAGAGTATATCCGTTCGCGAAATGCACGTCCAGCCTTTAAAGGGTACCTCGGTTTCCCGGCTTCCCTATGCATTTCTATAGACAGTGAAGTGGTTCATGGCATTCCTTCAAGGCGACGCGTCAAAGAAGGCCAAATTCTCAGCATCGATTGTGGTGTAGAAAAGAACGGATATTTTGGAGATGCTGCGCGCTCATTCGCCGTTGGAGAATTGTCGGAACAACAAAAGAAGTTAATGCGTGTGACCTACGAGTCGTTAATGCTGGGGATTGAACAGGCCCGGGAAGGGAACCACGTCTCGGATATTGGTCACGCCATTCAGAAGCACGTGGAAGCGCACGGCTTTTCGGTAGTTCGGGAACTGGTGGGACATGGGATTGGTAGTGCCCTTCACGAAGATCCTCCCGTCCCTAATTTTGGGCAACCGCATCAGGGCGAACAACTCCGCGTGGGGATGTGCCTGGCGATTGAACCGATGATTAACTTAGGGCGTAAAGTGGTCTACACGGCTAAAGACGGCTGGACGGTATATACATCCTATTGTATGGCCTCGGCCCAATTTGATCACACCAGTTGGTACAAACACGAAGTACCCTTCATC
>CAZBEL010000239.1:0-3245 GCA_964490885.1 uncultured bacterium | reverse complement strand
TCCTCTGGAGGACGCCATCCCACAACTCCCTGGGGCAAACCTACAAAGGGTTATAAGACACGACCTAAAAATAAGAAATCGGATGCAATGATTATTAAGAGGAGAAAGTAGGATGGCACGCTCATTAAAGAAAGGCCCCTACGTAGATCCCAAACTATTGAAAAAGATACAGGCCATGAACGAGAGTCAGAAGAAACGGGTGATTAAAACCTGGTCCAGGCGATCGCTCATTACCCCTGAGTTTGTTGGTCACACCCTGGCGGTACATAACGGGAACAAGTTCATCCCCGTCTTCATCTCCGAGAACATGGTAGGGCACAAGTTAGGCGAGTTTGCCCCTACCCGTATTTTCCGTATGCATTCAGGAGATCGGAAGAAATAACATGGAAGCTCGTTGCGTCAGTCGATACATTCGCCAATCACCGCGCAAAATGAGGATCGTCTTGAATGAGGTGCGCGGTAAAAAGGTGGGGTATGCCTTGAATTACCTGCATTTTTCCCCACATAAGGCGTCTTATTTCATTGAGAAAACCCTCCGCTCGGCCGTGGCGAATCTTTTGCAAAAGTCTGAATCTACGAATGTCGATCCGGATACATTTATTGTCTCCAAGGCTTACGTGGACGAAGGGCCTTACACCAAGCGTTTTCGTGCTGCCTCCATGGGGAGGATTTCGCGCATCAATCGGCCTTCCAGCCATTTAACCATTTATGTGAGTGACGAGGCTTAGAGGAGTACATTTTGGGTCAAAAAACACATCCCATCGGTTTTCGATTATCCGTTAAAAAGAATTGGCGTTCCAATTGGTTTGCCAAAGGTAGTTACGCCAAGGAACTGGCCGAGGATGTCACCATTCGGGATTATTTAAAACTGCGTTTGCCCAATGCAGGTATTTCTACCATACAGGTCAATCGCACTTCAAAGGTGGTTACCGTCACGATCAATACTGCCCGGCCAGGGATTGTGATTGGAAAAGGTGGGGAAGAAGTTGCTCGTCTTAAACAAGAACTTAATCAGTTGACCGAAAAAGAAGTCCAAATCAACATTTCCGAGATTAAGCGTCCTGAATTGGATGCCGCCCTGGTGGGTGCGAATATTGCCCATCAATTGGTGAAAAAGATTTCTTACCGCCGGGTAGTGAATAAGGCGATCCAGTCCACGATGCGCATGGGTGCCAAGGGCATACGGATTAATGTAGCCGGTCGGTTAGGGGGAGCTGAGATCGCTCGGAGTGAGAAATTCCATGCCGGAAGCGTGCCGTTACATACCCTCCGCGCAGACATCGATTATGCCCTCACCGAAGCCAAGACGACTTACGGTGTAATTGGCATTAAAGTGTGGATTTGCAACTAACTGATCAGCTGGTGAACAAACAATGTTAGAACCCAGAAAAATTAAGTTTCGTCGTCACCACCGGGGTAACCGGCGGGGCGTCGCTACGCGTGGGGACTACGTGGCCTTTGGAAGTTACGGTTTAAAGGCTTTAGAACCGGGTTGGATTACCGCTCGACAGATCGAGGCTGCCCGTATCACTATTTCCCGTGTCGTACGGAAAAACGGTAAAATGTGGATTCGCATTTTCCCAGACAAGCCTATCACCAAGAAGCCGGCCGAAACCCGGATGGGTAAAGGTAAGGGGGCTCCCGAATATTGGGTGGCGGTAGTGAAACCGGGACGAATTCTTTTTGAAGTGGAAGGGGTTGATAGGGAGATGGCCCACGAAGCTTTCCGGAATGCTGCTTATAAACTGCCGTTAAAGACCAAAGTAGTAGATCGTCGCGAGGGCGCATAAGATGAACCGCACCGAACTAAATGAAATGAATCGGGAAGAGCTGGAGATCAAACTCCAGGACGATAAAGAAGCTTTACAAAATCTTCGTTTTCAGAAAGCATTGCAACAATTGGAAAATCCTTTACAAATCCGGTACTTAAGACGCGAAATTGCCCAGATAAAGACCCGCCTGCGGGAGTTTGATTTGGGGATTCGCAAGGACACTCAGGAGGCCACCGATGTCACCAGTTAGACGACGACAGACCCTCGTGGGGGAAGTGGTAAGTGATAAGATGGAAAAAACTGTGGTCGTAAAGGTTACCCGACGAATTCCACATCCTGTATATAAAAAGTATGTAAATAAGTACAAGAAGTACCTGGCCCATACTGGGGCCGTTACGCCGAAAGTTGGGGATGTGGTTCGTATTTCTTCTACCCGTCCTTTAAGCAAGCGCAAGTGCTGGCAGGTGAGTGAAATCATTAGAGAAGCGGTAAAACTGGATTAAACCGGTGATTCAACAAGAAACTAGACTGAAAGTAGCGGACAACTCGGGAGCCAAGGAAGTGCTGTGCTTCAAGGTTCTTGGGGGTTCCAAACGGCGTTACGCCTCCCTTGGGGATGTAGTGGTCGTGACGGTAAAGAGCGCCATTCCGGGAGGCATGGTGAAAAAGGGGGACGTTAGCCGGGCGGTGGTTATTCGCACGAAAAAAGAAGTGCGCCGACGGGATGGATCTTACATTCGATTTGATGATAATGCAGCAGTGCTATTGACGGGTGCCGGTGAGCCGCGGGGCACGCGCATTTTTGGTCCTGTTGCTCGTGAGCTACGGGAAAGCGGCTACATGAAGATTATTTCTATGGCGCCGGAGGTTCTCTGATGCATATCAAGAAGGGAATGCTCGTAAAAGTTATTAGTGGGAACTACCGTGGTCAACAGGGGAAAGTGTTGCGCGTGTTCCCTAAAAGACAACGGGTCATTGTGGAAGGGATCAACTTCATTAAACGCGCCACCCGACCGTCACAAGAAAATCCCGGAGGTGGCTTTGTGGAAAAAGAGGCCCCGATTCACATTTCTAATTTGATGGCGGTTTATAAAAATGAGGCCACGCGTGTGGGGTACAAATTTTTAGAAGATGGTCGTAAAGTTAGAGTTGCCAAGAAAAGTGGCGAAGAATTAGAAACGTAATCATGGCAGAAAAAGAACAGTCAACCAAGACAAAAAAGACTACGAAAGCTTCAGCTAAGCCAAGCGCGGTGAAAAAGACGGCGCCGAAGAAAAAGGCTACCAAGGCCCAAACCTCAGCTGCTCCTAAAGAGACTGGTAAGGTGAAGGCTACCAAGCAGGCTAAAGCCAAAGCGAAAGCGGCAAAGGCAACCTATTTGCCGAATTTGCGGAAGCGCTACTATGAGCATGTAGTCCCCAGTTTGATGAAGCGGTTCGATTATCGCAACGTTCATCAAGTGCCACGTTTACG
>CAZBEL010000238.1:0-3253 GCA_964490885.1 uncultured bacterium | reverse complement strand
ATGCCGATGAAAACACGAAAGCGATGCAATTGGGCGTTTCTGGGATTCCCACTTTGTTGATTTTCCGGAATGGGCAGGAGATCGATCGCATAGTCGGTGCCGTCCCTAAACCGTATTTGGTGGAGAAAATCAACTACCACTTAGGGCAGACTGTTACCGCTTAAGAATGGGGTGCCACCTCCCCGGACATCACTGTGACGCACACTAAGGATGAACAAACATTCATTCGCGCTGCCCAGGAGGGCGACCGCCAGGCCATGGCCCATTTGGTGGAGGTTCATTCGGAGCGGATTTACAACCTGGCGTTGCGACTCATGCGCAATCGGGAAGACGCCGAGGATGTTCTCCAGGAAACGTTCCTGGTGATGATGAATAAATTGAACACCTTTTCCGGACACTCTTCCCTGTATACCTGGCTATATCGCATTGCCACAAACATTGCCTTGGGTAAACTACGCTCCAAAAAACCGGTTGATGACTCAGTCTCTATTCATGATTCTCAATTTGAGACCATGCAAAAAGTAGACTTACAAGCTTGGTCGCCCAATTTGGAGCAGGAGCTCAATGAGACCGAATTCCAGGAATGTCTGCAGCAAGCCATCGCCCAGTTGCCAGACCATTATCGCGCCGTGTTTGTCCTCCGGGATTTGGAAGGGTTCTCCATCAAAGAAGCTGCCCGCATTTTGCAGTTGAAAGAGGGTAACGTAAAGGTTCGGTTAATGCGGGCACGTCTGTTTTTACGTGACCAATTAGTTCATCACCTAAAATGTATGGAGGGAAGGTCATAATGCGCGAACACGACCCCCATAGTCCGGTCATGATACAGCTGCGGGAACAGTTGGGGAAAGACATTGATGCCGAGGTTCTGGAAGACTTAGCCCAGCACATGAAGGAATGCCCCGACTGCAAGATTTACGTAGATACGGTACGGCAAACGGTGGAGCTCTACCGGGTAGTGGAGTCTCCCACCAAGGTACCTAAAGAAGTCACGGAACGCCTGTACAAACGGTTACATTTAAAGTAAGATTTATCATGTTGCGTAAAGAAATGTTTATTGAGGACGTGGTTAGGGAGTATCCCGAAGCGGTGCGACCTTTGGCCAAAGCCGGATTGGTCTGCGTGGCCTGCGGCGAACCGTTGTGGGGAACTTTAGCGGAATTAGCCCGTGAAAAGGGGCTTCAGGATGTGGATAACATACTTAATAAAATCAATCGCCATTTAAAAAGTAGAAGCGAGGAATTAAAATGAAAGCTAGCAGTAAAAATGTATTAATTGGAGCTCTATTAGTTGGCTTATTGAGTGTATTAGGGTTCAATATCGCCGCTCAGGATAAAAAAGAAGACGGTGACGTTACCATTGTGAATCAGGTTCCTTCTATTACCGTAGAAGGGGTGCGGGCCAGAATAGCCAATGGAAAGCCCTTTATTTTGGATGTGCGTACCATTCCGGAATATGACGGTCCTCTAGGTCACATCGAGGGAAGTAAATTAATCCCTGTGCAAGAATTAGAAACGCGTTTAACCGAACTGGAACCGTACCAGGATCAGGAAATTATTGTCGTTTGCCGGAGTGGCAATCGCTCCCGAAGGGCGACGATGTTGCTTAACAGCTACGGGTTTAAAGCTATCAACATGTTGGGTGGAATGAAAGCCTGGAATGCCACACCCGAGACCACACCAAAAAGTTCACCGTCTGATGCTACCGACGAAGAGTAGGACGAACATGCACCGATGGATACAAAAGGAGGTTTATTAGCCCATGTGGAGTGATCTTTTACTTGCGGTTTTAGTTATGATCGGCTGGTTGTTTCTCACCACGAAAGTCCTACCACGTTTTGGGATCCATACGTGAGCGCAACCTTTCGTTCCTCAGGCTGAGGAAGAATCGGGAACATCGGAACGTTCACAAATTTCAGGAGATTGAATTATGCCTATGTATGATTACCGTTGTCGGCGTTGTGGCCGTTTATTTGAGGAATTGGTTTCTTCCAACACCGTCCCTGACCGGGAGATTCCGTGCCCCCATTGCGGTGCCCATGAGGCTGAACGTCAGCTCTCGGCTCCTGCCGTATCGGTGAAAGGGGTGACTTACACTCCTTCTACTTCCACCAGACCACCCTGTGGGGCGCCACCTGGTTTTTCGTGAGCGACCTGAACCCTGCGGTCGCAGGTTTTTTAGAGAGAGCATTTAGAAGATACGTTCATTAGGGTGAAGTGGGATTTTAGCTGTTAATCCCTGGGTGGAATTCCTGTCCTTGCATAAATTTTCTCTTGGATCGATTTATTCTTGTCGCATGGATTCATAGTGCTATTAGATTAAACACTTCTTCGCTGAATTAGGAGAAAACCCTATATTCCCGCCCCATGAAAACGACCCGACCACGTCGTTCCCGCCTGCAACAGTTCCTTAACAATCCCTCCCGTGCGTTGTGGACCCTGGCTCTACCCATCATGGCAGGGATCGGTATTCAAACCCTGTATAACCTGGTAGACATGATTTTTATCGGTCGGCTGAAAGGCCACGGCATTGCGGCAGTAGCTTTCAACATGCCCCTTTTCTTTTTAGTGCTGGGACTTACCATGGGTCTGGGCTCTGGGGTAACCTCCGCTATCGCCCAGTTTATTGGCGCTAAAGATAAAGTCAATGCCGACAATGCGGCGGAACACGCTTTGATGATGGGTTTGGTGATCAGCACAATCCTGGCGACGATTGGGTTAATTTACGGTCGTGAAATTCTGTCCATGTTAGGGGCGACTCCTGAACTGCTCCCCCTTTCCTGGTCGTATTTGCAGGTTATTTGTCTGGGGTTGCCGTTCATGGTCTTTTCTGCCTTCTTTCGCTCAATTTTAGCCGGTGAAGGCGACATGCAGTTCCCCATGATCGTGGCCGCTTTGGGGACGTTTCTAAATATCATTCTCGATCCCATTTTCATTTTTGTTCTGGATATGGGTGTACGTGGTGCAGCCGTAGCGACGGTTATAAGCCAGGCCTGCGTCTTCGCAATTTTCGTATTCATGCTTTTTGTGAAGGAACACTCTTACATTACCTTCCACCTGAGGGATTTCTCCTTCTCGGGACATATTCTTGGGAGTATTATTCGCATTGGACTTCCCGCTTCTATGTCCATGATTATCATGTCCATCGGACAGGGAATTTTTAATAAGATTCTCATCAGTTACTCTCCCGAGACCGTGGCGGCGTTCCAAATTGGTGGACGCGTGGACATGCTTATTTTCCTGCCAATCATGGCCAT
>CAZBEL010000237.1:0-3261 GCA_964490885.1 uncultured bacterium | reverse complement strand
ATAACCCCTCCTGGGCAAACTTCTGGGCCAGGGCAGACCCCATTGTACCAGCTCCAACAATGCCCACAGTCTGAATGGTGCGCATTACGAATTACTCCACTTTGGTTGACGACGTTCCAGAAAAGCCACAAGACCCTCCTGAGCATCCCTGGTGGACATGAGGGTTTCCAAGTAATATCTCTCTAATTTAGGCAATTCTTTCTGTAAAGTTTGATTAAGAGTCCATCGGGCAGCCCGGACACCGTGGCGCAATGAAGAGGCGCTCTTGGGAAGAATATTCGTCTGGATCCATTGATCCACTTCTTCTTCCATAGTTTTCCGGTCGTCGAATAGGGCTGTGAATAAACCCATTTTGTGGCCCTCTTCAGCCGTAATGGTTCGACCGGTGAGAAGAATGTCTTCCGCATGGGTACGTCCAATTTTAAGAGGTAGTAGCAAGGAGGCCGGGGGTGGAAATACACCTAAGTTTATTTCCGGTTGTCCCAACTTAGCAGTGGCATCGGCAAAGAGAAAATCGCACATGAGGGCTAATTCCAGGCCCCCGCCCAGGCATTGACCAGAGACTAGGGCAACTGTGGGAATAGCCAATTCCATCAGGGTATAAAAAAGGCGATGGAATTGAGGTAGCATATTCCTAACCTGATCAGGGAGGTGTTCCTGCACACTGGCTCCGAAGGAAAAGTGTTTCCCAGCGCCGGTGAGTATCAAGAGCTTAATCTCCGGTCTATCAGCCAGGTCATTCAAACTTCGTTGGAGAGCTTCCATCATCCCTCTATCCAGGACGTTACCCTTTGGAGCATTCAGGGTCAGTCGAATGACCTCACCACCATAGGAGCTTCCTACTAAAACGGGATTCATTTTATGGGGTTTGTCCTGCATACCTGATATCCCTGTCAGTTTGCCTTTGGTAAGATAGCTTCAATAAGCTCGTCATCCCAGGGATGCCCTTCGGCCAACAATTTCCGCAATTTGACGAAGTCCACTTCCCGGTTCCCTTTTGGTCCCTCATTAAAAGCTCGAAAACCGGCTTTAGCTTCAGTCATCATATTCAAAGCCAGCCAATCGCGATTGGTTTGTTGATTGCGATCCCAATGTTCCAATTTTTTCTTTCTCAGGCTATTCAACGTCTTACTAGTGCAATCTGGCATGGTGTAAAGGAGCTTAGTGGCCAATGCATTCACCGCTTCGTCCAAAGGTTGCAAATCAATAGTGCCTTCCTTGAGAAGTGTTTTACCCTCTTCCCTCTCTGCACCACGCTTTGGCCGGCCGTAGACAATTTCACCCGTTTCATCCAACCAGCGATCGGTGATGACTAAGGGATTGCGAATAAAACGCCCGTCCACTTTCAACGTAGGAACCGCTTGGGTGATTAAACCATAGCGTAACGCTTCATAGGCGCTCCACATTTCGCAGAGAGTGCAACTCTGCATGGCCCGCTCGATACCTACATATAAGTGTAGGAAATCAGTGCTGCCACCGTCGGGGGCGCTCCCATGTTTAGGACCGGCTTGTCCAAAGACAGCCAGATCACTGGCGATGGAAAAATCACAGGCCATGCCAATTTCCTGGCCACCGGCGATGCGCATTCCATTCACCCTGCAGATGACCGGCTTATCACAATGCAGGATCGCTGTGATCATATCGTTGAACAGACGCATATACTGTTTGTATTCCAGGGGGCGTCCAGCATAGTATTCAGCGTATTCTTTTGTATTACCTCCCGTGCAGAAAGCCCTATCCCCCACCCCACTAAAAATAACGGCAACGACCGAGCGGTCATTGGAAGCCTGACGAAAGGCTAGGATAATCTCCTTTACTGCAGCCGTGGTGTAGGAATTGTACTGGTGAGGATTATTTAAAAAGATCCAGGTATTGTACAAGCCCTCCACAGGATTGCCGTCCTTGTCGAGGCATGGACGTCGTTCATAGAGAATCGACTCAAAGGATAAATCTACGAGATTGTGACTGATAAGGGTTCGGTTCATGGTCACATTCCTTATTTTAGTTAAAATCCGGTTTTAAAATGATACGTTCCTGAAAAGAGTGTGTCAGCACGCCTTGAAACGTTGCATTGATTTCTGATAGTGGTCTGAAAGCAGAATAAGGCCGGATTTCGACTTCACCCCTGGCTACGAGATCGAGCACCTCTGGATACAACTCCGGCCGACAGCCCCACGTACCGATAACCTGGGCGTCGAAAGCCATAAGATTGCTCAATCGTAGCTCTAACTTATCCATTGTAAAGCCAACAATAGAAAGCGTTCCGGCAATACCTAATAGGGCATAGGCTAGCTCTTGTCCGCCCTTCGTTCCGGACATCTCAAATATTTTCCATCCAAATGGATCCGCTCCTGAATCATGGACCCATTGTTTTACATGCCGCTTAATTGCCCGCACGTCCATGTCAGTCGTATTCAAACTCTGTACCGATGACAAAACACCTAGCCTGTCAAGACGTTGTTGGTTAATATCAATGGCCAGCACTTTTCCCCCAAAGGCACGGGCGATTTGCACGGCATAGATGCCAATGCCCCCTACACCAATGATAATGGCCACGTCCCCTTTCTTTAAGCCACTTTTCTGAATAGCTTGGTAGGGTGTGGAAACAGCATCAGCAATGACGGCTAATTCAGCGACCTCATAGGTTTCTAAAAGAGTATCAGGGACGGGAATCAGAAAACGAGAAGGAACGATAACATGACTGGCAAACCCACCGTGAAAATCGTTCCCTGGCATTTGCTGGTGCTGACAAATATTGCTTCGGCCTTGTTTGCACAAACGACATTCCCCGCACGGCAAAACCGCCGGAACAACTACTGCATGTCCCATCAACTCCCCTGGCCCTTCCACTACACGACCGCTGATTTCGTGGCCTAAAACCAAAGGCAGAGGGTGGTGTGTAGGTACTCCATGATGCCAGAAACTCAAGTCCGTGTGACAAACACCGCACCCCGCCACTTCTATGAGAGCAGTACCCGGTTCTATATCCGGTTTCGACCGTTTTACAAGTCGAAAAGGCTCGTCACGAGCCACCATTTCGTAGGCTTTTATTTCCATTCCTGAGGTTTCCCTTTATTTGACATCGTTTGAGGTATTTTCAATGAGGACTGCCGTTCCTTGCCCACCACCAATACACGCCGAAGCAATCCCATACCGTTCACCACGGCGTTGTAATTCAAGGGCCAAGGTATGCGTCAAACGCGTTCCCGTGGCTGCTAAAGGATGTCCAATGGCAATTGAGCCCCCATTCACATTTAATTT
>CAZBEL010000236.1:0-3282 GCA_964490885.1 uncultured bacterium | reverse complement strand
GTTCCGACCTAGGGGGTGGAGACTTCACCCTGTTAAGCTTACCGCGCATCGGTCTCGTGGGTGGGAATCACACTAGTGCGTACAGTTTTGGCGCTATCTGGCAACTTTTAGATACCCGACTCCACTCCCGGGTATCCCTGCTTAACGCCACCGACCTTTACAGCACCGACCTGCGAAAGTACAACGTCCTCATATTGCCATCCCTGTGGGGCGGTCCAACTACGATCCAAAGCTGGTTAGGAAAGGCAACCCAAGATAAACTTGAAAATTGGGTTGAAGCTGGGGGAACGCTCATCGCCATCGGGAACGCCGCTGCTTTTCTGGCTGACACGTCCACAGGATTTAGTCAGGCGCGTCTGCGACGACAGGTTCTGGCTCAATTGGACGCTTATGCAAAAGCATTAGACCAAATGCAGCAGGCAGAAAATCCAACTATTGACAGCCTGACTTTTTGGGAAGGACAAATGGGCACCTCCTCACCATCCTCGAAATCCAAAGAGGCTAAGACCAATAAAGAAATATCCTCAGACATAAAGGACAAAGATATTTTGGCTCGAAAACTCCGGCCGCAAGGAGCAATACTTAAAATCAATCTCGATCCGGATCATTGGTTAGCCTTCGGATGTGGTTCTTCATTGCCCGTTTTATTCAATTCTGGATATGCGTTAATGGCTAAAGACCCTGTTCAGGTCCCTGCCCGGCTGGCTGAAGCTGGTACACTTCGTATTTCGGGATTGTTATGGCCGGAAGCCCGGGAACGTCTTTCAGAAACTGCCTGGGCCACGCGGGAAGCCAAAGGCAACGGACAGATAATCCTGTTTCTAACCCAGCCTAATTTCAGGGGTTATTTCCGGGGATCTGAACGGTTGTTGTTAAATGCCATCTATCTAGGCCCTGGAATGGGAACCCGGCAGACGGTTGAGTGGTAAAACTTTAGTCCTTTTCAGCTAACCTATACAACCACATTTGTAACGCGGCAATATCCTTGAATACGGGGCATCCCTGGTCCCGTAACCGCTCGTAACTGTTGTGTCCACACGCGACCAATGCACAATCAACGCCCAGGGCTTTGGCCACCTCCCTATCGTGAATAGTGTCCCCTACAAAAAGTATTTCCCAGGGTTCGTAGGGTAATTTTTCTAGCCAAGTCTTTCCCGCCGCTGTTTTCCCCCTGGCGTAATGATCTTCTTGACCCACAACACCGATGAACAAGGAAGTCAATTTGTGGTACCCCACGAGTCGATCTAATATCTCCTGGCGACTAGCGGAGAGGATGGAATGGGACACACCCTTCTCCTTTAACCTAAGGATTGTCTCCCTGATCGAGTGGTGAAGTTTGGGCTCAAAAGCCCGTTTGTTGTATTCTTCAATAAACTCGGTTCCGGAAATAGTAAACGGTTCCTTATGGAAATCGAATCCCAGACATTGGTAATAGTCGCTCACCGGGAAGGTAAATACCTTCATGTATTTATCCAGGGTGAGAAGTGGCAGTTGCCGGCGGGCTAACAGCACATTCATAGCCTCCACGGACAACCAATTGTCATCCAGTAAGGTTCCGTTCCAGTCCCAGATAATATGTTTCCACATGACTATCGAATGTAAATATGAAGCAGATATGGGAAAAAAGCGATAAGTTTTGAGCCTAAAAATTTTCACCAGAATGAAAAGTCAGTTATTTTTTCAGCAGTTAAAGGAGGTTTTAAAGGCTCCCTTACCCGGTAGTGTTGCTCAAGATCAAATGCTAATCCCGGGCAGGGATAAACTTTACAAACCCCTACCCCGTGAACAGGCCACACCCTCAGCCGTTCTTCTATTACTTTTCCCTCACGACCATGACATACATTTCTTTTTAACCAAACGGACCCAGCACGTGGAGCATCATAAAGGGCAAATCTCCCTACCAGGAGGACGTTGGGAGCCAGGAGAACGCCTCTATGAAACAGCCTTGCGAGAGACCCAGGAAGAGATCGGAATCGCACCAGAGACCGTCACTTTCCTTGGCCCTCTTACGCCGCTATTCGTCCCGGTGACGGGTTACCTAATTCACCCTTTCGTTGGAGCCGTACAACAAAATCCACCGGTTACTCCCCACTCCCGGGAAGTGGACATTTTATTTTCAGTTTCCGTTCAAGACTTAATAGACGACCAAAACCAATGCTTGACAGCCCGCCAGATCAATGGGATAAACGTTAAAGTACCCTATTTTCAACTGGGGTCTTACAAAGTCTGGGGAGCCACATCGATGATTTTAGCGGAGTTCAAAACCCTACTGAAAAAAATACCTTATGAATAGGATCGGCATCGACTTAGGTGGAACCAAGATCGAAGGAGTACTCCTCGATGACAAGCACAACGTTGTTGTACGGAAACGGGTTCCTACGCAACGTTCCCAAGGGTATCAAGCGATTCTCGGCCGTATTGTGGATCTCATTAAAGAACTCCAGAGTCATGCCCATACAGAAAAAGTAACTATCGGTATATGTACCCCAGGTGCCATTGACCCCAGCACCAATCGCTTAAAAAATAGTAACACACTTTGCCTAATTGGTAAACCCATCCTGGACGATCTGGAAGAAGCCGTGGGACAACACGTGGCCATGGATAACGATGCCAATTGTTTCGCCTTAGCAGAAGCCAAATTAGGTGCTGCAAAAGGGGAAAACGTTGTATTCGGCGTGATTATGGGCACAGGAGTAGGCGGGGGCATTGTTATTAACGGGCAAATCCACCATGGTCATCTGAATATTGCTGGTGAATGGGGGCATCACACGCTCTATCCAAACGGGAGGAGTTGTTACTGCGGACGCAAGGGGTGTGTAGAAACATACATCAGTGGGCCCGCTTTGGAACGATCTTGGAAAGAAAAGACGGGCCAGGAGCAATCCCTACCGGAGATCATCACTGAGCTAACACACAAAAACACCGCCGAAACCCGGACCTGGAAAAAAGAATTCCTAACTAACTTCGGCATGGCGCTAGCAAATGTAATCGATATTTTAGACCCGGACGTTATCGTCCTAGGAGGGGGCGTCTCCAACACACCGTTTCTTTACAACGAAGGAGTCCGAACAGTGTATCACCACGTTTTCAGCTCCCAGGTAGACACTCCCATCCTAAAGAATGATTTGGGAGACTCAGGTGGCGTTTTTGGCGCTGCACTATTGGAGAAAACTTCATGACCCTGGGTGAATGGCTAAACTCGTTAACCCTATTAGACCATTTGGTTATTCTGGTATTCTTCGCCTTTTCCGGGTTTTTAGCCCATGTAACTATGGTGGCCTT